>CAYXFW010000661.1:0-2095 GCA_964464305.1 uncultured Verrucomicrobiota bacterium | reverse complement strand
ACCTCGTACGTCCGGGGCTGTCCGGACAGCACCGCATGCAACGCCCGGCACAGCGGCTCGACGCTCTCAAGCTCGTTGTAGACCGGTACGACGACCGACAGATCGAGTTCGCTCATGTCTCCTCGGGAATCCGGCGCATCGTACACGCCGGAAACGGCGGACACAAGCCGCCGCCGCGCCCGAGGCCGGCTCTGGAGGGCCGCGTTCCACCGCGGCCGAACGGAAGGCCCTGGAAGCAACCTCCGCGGATTGCCCGGCGTCCGCTTTTTCCGTCGGGCTTTTTCGGCGGCCCAGTAGTACGTTCATCCTGTTTTCCGGAACGGACGCCGGGGGCATCGCGAAGGTCGAAGGCGCCGGCGGGACCGTTCCGGCCCGAAAGGAAGGTGGGCCCGATGAAAACTTCGGACAGATCCGTGTCCCGACGATCCTTCCTCCGCGCGACCGCGGTTGCGTGGGCCGGGATCCAGGCGGTTCCCCGCCGTGCGATCGGCGCGCCAGCGGCCGCCGCCCTGCGCCTGGGGGCGGTCGGTATCGGCGGAGTCGGCCACAACCAGATCCGCCATTGCGTCGAGGCCGGGTTCTCCGTCGCGGCGCTGTGCGACGTCGACTCCGTCTTCGCCGCCAAGACGTTCAACGAGTACCCCGACGCCCGGCGCTACCGTGATTTTCGCGAGATGCTCGACGCCGAAGGCGACCGGATCGACGCCGTGTACTGCGGTACGCCGGACCACACCCACGCGATCATCTCCCTGGCCGCGCTGAGGAAGCGCAAGCATGTGCTGACGGTGAAGCCGCTGACGCGCACCATCCGCGAAGCCCGGGTACTCGCCGATGCGGCCCGCGCCGCGGGTGTGATGACGCAGATGACGGCCTCGTCCGCCATGACGGAAGCCGGCTGCCGCACCTGCGAATTTCTCCAGGCCGGTCTGATCGGCGACGTGACCGGCGTCCAGATCTGGTCCGACCGGCCCATCTGGCCCCAGGGCATGGCGCGGCCCGCCGGCGTCGACCCGGTGCCGGCGACGCTCGACTGGGATCTCTGGCTCGGCCCCGCGACGAAGCGCCCCTTCATCGAACGTTGGCCGGAGGACGCCATGCGTGTGCTGGGCCACGGGACCCGCCACGCGAGGCCGAGTGTCTACCATCCCTTCAACTTCCGCGGCTGGCACGATTTCGGCACGGGCGCGCTGGGCGACATGGGCTGCCACCACTTCAACACGCCCCGCCGCGCGCTGAAGCTCGGGGCGCCGTCCGCCGTCAGCGCCACGTGCACCCGGGTCATGGAGGAGACGTGGCCGCTGGGTTCCATCGTCACGTGGGAGTTTCCCGCACGCGGAGGCCTCGCGCCGGTGCGGGTGACGTGGTACGACGGCGGACTCAAGCCGCCCCGCCCCCCCGAACTCGAACCCGGCCGGCCGCTGCCCGACATGGGCATCCTCTACGTCGGCACCCGGGGCACGTTACTCGGCGACGGAGCCGACGGTGTGCCCCGGCTCATCCCCGAGGAGCGGATGAAGACGGCATCCTTGCCCGGGAAGATCCTGCCGCGCAGCGAGGATCTCTACCGCGAGTGGATCGCCGCCATCCAGGGCGGCGCCGCGCCCAGCGAACACTGGCCCGACTGCGGCGCGCCGCTGACCGAGCTGGTTCTCCTCGGAAACGCCGCCCTGCGCATCCCCGGCCGCCGGCTCGACTGGGATCCCGCCGCCATGGCCTTTCCCAACTGCCCCGAGGCCACGAAGCTCCTCACGCCCGACTACCGGAACGGGTGGACGCTGTAGGCGTCAACCCACAAGCCTGTAGCCAATGCCCGGCTCGTTCCGCAGCCGGCGCGGCCGGTCCGCCCGTTCCCCCAGCTTCTTGCGGAGGTGGTTGATGTAGACCCGCAGGTACTGCGCCTGTTCCTCCGACTTCGGTCCCCAGACCTCGCGCAGGAGATGGCGGTGCGTGACCACCTTGCCCGCATTCTGCGCGAGAACCCTCAACAGCGCATACTCCGTGGCGGTGAGATGGACCTCCTGCCCGCCCTGCCGCACCCCCCGGGCGGCAAAGTCGATCTTGAGATCGCCGCATTCGAACACGGGCGCCTGCATCC
>CAYXFW010000660.1:0-2098 GCA_964464305.1 uncultured Verrucomicrobiota bacterium | reverse complement strand
GGACGCGACCTCGATCCAGCCGTGCGAGATGGCAATGTTGCCCAGGAAGCTATTCGTCGGATTCAGAAGCTTCACGATTCCGTCGTCGGTGCGGCTTACGCCGCCGGTGCCCGAAATCCAGCCATCGATGGCGACCGTCCCGCTGCCGCGGCAGCCGATCGACGCGTTGTTCGAAACCCAGATCGGGCCCGCGAGCGTCAAGACGGTGCCCGCGCTACCCCGCTGGCGGATCTCGCGTCCGCCGCCGGTGATCTCGATGGCGTTGCTGACCGTCATGTTGTATGCGCCATTCACCTCCATCATGACACCGGCGCCGAGGAACCGGAGCGTGTTGCCGCTGACCGTGACCGGCCCGGTGGTGTTGGTAAAGACGAGATTTCCGAGCAGCCACGGACTGACGCCGTCGACGATCGGGGACAGCCGAGTCGAGCCGGTGATGCGGAGGTGGTTGGTGCCCTGGGGCGGTACCGAGACTCCCTCCCAGTTGTCCGCGTCGCTCCACCCGTCGCTGGTCCCGCTCAACCCGCTCCAGTAGTAGACGTCGGCCGACGCCGTATGCCATGCGCACGCGATGCCCAACCCCAGAATCGCCGCCACAAGATTTCTCTTCATGCGAATCGCTTCCCCTGCCCGCGTCCGACATCGAACCGGACGCCACATGCCGCAATCCTACCCCCGGCCACCCCGTCCGCAAGACAATTTCCGGGCCTGGGAAAATCGTCCGGTTCGGGGGTTTCCGCATTCCGCGCTTCGTGTTTGTTTCGGATTTCGGATTCGCCGCAAATGGGACATCATGGAGCGCTTGCAACGCAGGGCCAGCTGGGTGTATACGGCGCCAAAAGCAACGAGGCGCGTCGCGGGCAAGAGGACATGAGGAACCAAGAGCTGATCCGAAGGCGACGTGGGCAGAAGAAAACCGTTCGGCGCATTGCGCTTCAAGACCCTTCGCATCGAGGTGACACCCGTGGCTCTTAGCGCTTTCGATGACCCTTCACAGCAGCCGTCAGCGGACGAACTCCGTCACACCCTCGGTCCGTCCGCCGACCTCTGGAGTGCTTTACTCCAGCACGTTCAGTCGACCTGCGCGCCCCATTCTGAACTCTGGAATCATTCCGGCGCCAAGTTCGGCTGGTCTCTGCGCCTCAAGCAGAAGGACCGCGTGATCCTCTACCTCACCCCTCAGCGTGGCGGCTTCCTCGTCGGTCTGGTCCTCGGCGAGCGAGCGGCTCAAAGCGCAGAAGCCGGTGCGTTGCCTCCTCTCGCCCTGGCTGCCCTCACGGCTGCGCCAAAATATGCAGAGGGCCGCGGTATTCGCCTTTCGGTTACCTCAAGTGCAGCTCTCAAAGCCGTTCAAGCACTCCTCGCTTTCAAACTGCCCGCCCCAGCCCCCCGCGTTTCCCGGAAGCCCGTCGCCAAACTGAGGCGCGCCTGACCCCGGCATGCAGCGGCCCCGCCACGCTCGCCGCGGATGCCAGACGTTCGTCCTCTACCACGATACAAGCGGCATTGCCGACGGCAGCGAAAGCGATCGAACTTCGCAATCCGAGCCTGGGGAACAACGGGCGCAACTCGAACCGGGGATGAACGTTAGTATCTCTGTTACCTCGTCCCGCTGCGTCTATCCCGTGATCCTGTCCGTCGCTGGTTCTTTCTATGGCGGTGCTTCACGATCCCCGGGCTTCGCAGAGTAGGAACCGCAGAACACCGAACCGCAGGATCGCGAAGTCCGGCTCGCAGACTTCAACCCGGGGGGAGGGCGGCGGCGAGGGCCGCTTCGTCCGGGGCGGTCAGGTAGACCGGGGAGGCGTCGAGAAGGATCGTGTGCGGGCCGGTCGCGGCGAGGCGGACGCCCATGACGTCGAAGGCGCGCACGCCGGGCGGGACGGACAGGGGGGCGGAGCGGCCGGCGGGACGCCAGACGACCGCCGCGGGGCCGTGGCGCGTGCGAAAGACCCGGGCCTGCAGGTCCGGCGTGTCGGTTATGCGCACGCAGGCTTCGGGGACGCCGACGAGACGCTCGAACGCGGCCACGGCGGGCAGCATCCGGCGCGGGGCGCCGCCGTATTCGAACAGCACGCCGCCGGCATCGGATCCGTTG
>CAYXFW010000659.1:0-2102 GCA_964464305.1 uncultured Verrucomicrobiota bacterium | reverse complement strand
GAACGTCTTCATGCCCAACAACACCCCCGGCGAGCGCCGCGGCGACTACCTGCTTTACCCAAACAAGCCCTGCGTCGACGAGAACGCCGGCCAATGCGCCGCCTGCGTCGTTCTGCGCCTGCGCTCCCTCGGCCGCACGATCGGCGGGGGCCCCGGGCACGCGGAAATATCTGGAAAGATCCGGACCCCGCACCTTCCTCAAAGTGAGGGGAAGGACGGGATAACAGGATGGACAGGATTGGGAGAAACGGACGAGAGGAGCAAGCCGGGGGGCGGCCAGCCGATCTTGCCCATGGCGAACTGACGCGAACGGTCATCGGGGCGGCATTTCGCATCTATAACACGATGGGCTTTGGCTACTTGGAATCGGTCTATGAGAGATGCATGCTCCTCGAGATTAGGAAGGCGGGGCTTCGGGTCGTACCCCAGCAACCCATCGACGTCACCTACGCGGGGCAGCCCGTGGGACACTTCATCGCCGACCTGGTCATCGAGGGCCGCGTCATTGTGGAACTCAAGTCCACGCGCAGGTTGCATAAGGTCCACGAGGCGCAGCTCGTGAACTACCTCGTCGCCACCGGCTTCGATCTGGGGCTTCTGATCAACTTCGGTGCGGAGCATGTTGAGATCCGGCGAAAGGTGCGCTGCCTCTGATATCATCCTGTGAATCCTGTTATCCTGTCGATATGAACGCTTCCATCGATCAAAAATTGGAGTCCCTGCGCGACTGGCTTCGGGTCCGGAGTTCCGTCGTCATCGGCTACAGCGGCGGCGTCGACAGTTCGTTCCTCGCGGCCTTCGCGGCGGAGGTGCTCGGGGACAAGGCGCTGGCGGTCACGGCCGACTCGGCCTCGCTGACGCGGCGGCACCTGGAGCAGGCGCGCGAAATCGCGGCGCAGTTCCGGATGAACCACCGCGTCATTGCGACCGACGAGATGTCGAACCCCGCCTATGCGGCGAACAATCCGGACCGCTGCTACCACTGCAAGACCGAGCTCTTCACGCGGCTGGCCGCGATCGCGCAGGCGGAGGGTTTCGCCGCGGTCCTCGACGGCACGAATGTCGACGACCAGGGCGATTACCGGCCCGGCCGTCAGGCCGCGCGCGAACGCGCCGTGAGGAGCCCGCTGGCCGAACTGGGCTTCACCAAGGCCGAGATCCGTGAGGCCTCGCGCCGCATGGGGCTGCCCACCGCCGACCGTCCCGCCTCGGCGTGCCTCGCGTCACGCCTGCCCTACGGCACCGCCGTCACGCCGGAGATCCTGCTGCGCGTCGAGCGCGCCGAGGGGGCGATGCAGGACCTCGGGTTCCGGCAGGTCCGTGTCCGCGCCCACGGCGACGTCGCCCGCATCGAACTCGATCCCGCCGAGATCGCGCGATTCCTCGATCCCGCCGTCCGGTCCGATGCCGCCGCGCGCGTTCGCGCCTGCGGCTTCCGCTATGTCACCCTCGACCTCCTCGGCTACCGCACCGGCAGCCTCAATGAGGTGCTGTAGGGGGAGAAGAGAGAAGGGAGAAGGGGAAGGTGGAACCCCTCAACCTGACACCTGAAACCTGACACCTTCCGCCGCCGCCGCCGGCTCGATGGTGCCGCCGCCGAGGACATCGTCGCCGTCGTAGAAGACCGCGATCTGGCCGGGGGTGATGGAGAACTGGGGCTCATCGAATTCGACATCGACCGTGGCGTCGTCCACGCGCCGAAGGGTCGCCGCGGCGCCGGCGTGGCGCTGGCGGATTCGGCACTCGACCCGAGCGGGCTCCGGGGGCGCGGCCGGGATCGCGATCCAGTTCATGCGCGAGGCGCGGAAGCGGAGGCCGCCGAGATCCTCGCGCCGGCCGACGACGACCCGGTTGCGCTCGGCGTCGAGCTCGACGACATACCACGGTTCGCCTGCGCCGCCGACGCCCAGTCCCTTGCGCTGGCCGATCGTGTAGTGGATGAGTCCGCGGTGCGTGCCGATCTGCGTGCCGTCCCGCGTGACGACCGGCCCCGGGTTCGCGTCGCCGCTGTGGAAAAGGGCCCCGTAATCGCGGCTCTCGATGAAGTCCTGACTTTCCGCCTTCGCCGCGAGCTCCGGGAACCCGGCGGCGATGGCGATCGC
>CAYXFW010000658.1:0-2104 GCA_964464305.1 uncultured Verrucomicrobiota bacterium | reverse complement strand
TGCGAACGAGATCCTCCGTGCTCTTCCATGCGTGGTCGTAGCTCTTGAAGCCCCACGTATCGTTCATCGTCATGCACACTTCCCAGTCGCGCCCCTTGAAGCCGGTGGCCGGGATGTACTGCTCGGGGGTCTCGGTGTCGCCGTGGTAATTCCCGCCGAGGCGGTTGTTCGAAATGATGCCAGGCTTGAGCGCGAGCAGCGCGTGCAACGGAGCGGCGCGCTCGGGGGTCATCCAGGTCGGCGTGTCCCACCAGAGAATGTCGGGCTGGATCTGCGTGAGAATCTCGCGCGTCTGCGGGATCGCGATGGTCTTGAGATAGGCGTCGAAGTCACCCTTGTTGGCCTCGTCCCAGCTCTCGCCTTCCTTGTACCCCGACTTCGCGCCGCCCGGATGCGTCCAGTCCTGGGCCTGGGAATAGTAGAGCCCGAACTTGAGCCCCTGCCTGCGCGCGGCGTCGGCCAGCGGCTGGATCAGGTCACGCTTCGCGCCCGCCGCATCGACGGCATCCCACGTGCTGGCTTTCGAATCGAAGAGGGCGAATCCGTCGTGATGCTTCGACGTGATGACGATGTAGCGCATGCCCGCCTTCTTCGCCAACGCGGCCCACGCGTCCGGATCGTACTTGGACGCGGTGAACTGCGGGGCAAAGGCCCTGTACTCGGCGACCGGGATCTTGCCCCGGTTCATGATCCATTCGCCGATGCCCTTGACCTGCTCGCCCTTGTAGGTGCCGGCGGGCACCGCGTAGACGCCCCAGTGGATGAACAGGCCGAACTTGGCCTCGCGGAACCACGCCATCCGTGCATCGCGCGCCGCCTTCGACTCCGCCACCTCCGCGGTCGCAGCCCCCGTCGCCGGCAACGCCGCCGGCACGTGCGCTCCCGACGCGACCCCCGCTGCAGCGACGAACGATGCCGTCACGAACCCTGCGTACCTTGTCATGCGCCCGCTCCCCGTGTTGTGGCGCCCAGAATGCCCCGTCGGCGGCCGGGCGGCAATCGCCGGGCTTGACTTGGAGGTGTCATTTCTTGACCTTGTCTGCCGACGGTCAACCACGGATTGCACGGATGACACGGATGCGTCACAGCGGAGACGGCGGTCGGACGGCGGAAAGGTCCGCCGAAACGATGCCGGCCGAGCCGAGCTACTTCAGTGCGCGCGTGTCCGGTTCCCGGCGGTTCTACCTGCGCCTCGCGCCGGGTCGCGGCCGGCCGCTGACGGTCGTCAGCGGCGGCTGGGAGCAATGCCGGCCGGACTACGCCATCCGCCGGCCCGGCTTTCCCCACCCCACTCTCGAGTTTGTCGCCCGCGGCGCCGGGGAGCTTCGGCTCGGCGGCGAAACGTGGGCTCTCGCTCCCGGCGTGGCCTTCGTCTACGGGCGCGGCGTCCCGCACCGGATCCGCACCGATCCCTCGGCGCCGATGCTCAAGTACTTCGTCGTCTTTGCCGGCGCCGAGGGTCGCGCCCTGCTTCGGACCTGTGGGCTCAGGCCGGGGACCGCCTGCCGCGTTGCGCGGACGGAACCGGTGCAGCAGGTGTTCGACGACCTCATCGACCACGCGCTGGACGACCACCCCGACCGACAGCGCCTGTGCGGCGTGGCCCTGGAGTACCTGATCACCCGGATCGATTCTCTGGCCGTGCCGTTCGACGAGGGCGGCACGCAGGCGCTGGCGACCTACCAGCGGTGCCGTGCCTACATCGAAACCGAGTACCTGCGCGTCCAGTCCCTGCGCGACATCGCCACGGCCTGCCATGCGGACGGTGCATATATCTGCCGCCTGTTCCGCCGCTATGGCCGCGAGAGCCCGATCCAGTTCCTGCGCCATCTCCGGATGAACCGCGCTGTCGACCTGTTGCTGAACCACAACCGCATGGTCAAGGAAGTTGCCGCCGATCTTGGATTCAGCGACACCCACAATTTCTCCCGCGCCTTCCGCCATGCCTTCGGCGTTTCGCCCGCGCGCCTGAAGAAGACGTAGTCCCTTCTCCCTCCTCTTTTCTCCCTCCTGTCTTCTGCACTCCTCCCCCCACCCTCCACCTTCCTCCTTCCACCCTCCACCCTTTTCCTTCCCCCCGCCCCCACTTTCGGCTATGTAGGGG
>CAYXFW010000657.1:0-2123 GCA_964464305.1 uncultured Verrucomicrobiota bacterium | reverse complement strand
CGACCTGCCGGACGCACCAGGCCCGCATGTCACAGCCGGCGCCGGCCGAGCCCGGGCCGACGCCAGGCCCGCGGTGCTGACCGCCGCCGAGTTGCGCGACTTCGAGCGCGGCAACATCCAGGCTGCGCTTTCCGCCTGCCACGGCAAGGTGTTCGGCCCCGGCGGTGCGGCCGACCTGCTCGACCTCAAGCCGACCACGCTGGCCTCGCGCATGAAGGCGCTGGGGATCGCGGCGGCGAGGGGACGGGCGGACGTGTAAAGCTCCACACTGTCAGACACAGACTGTCGGCCAGAACTGTCAGTCCCGCCCCAAACTGTCATTCCGGGATGCGGCGGACGGCGGAGCCGGCCGACGCAGACCCGGAATCCCGAGTTGTTTTGCGCTGAACATTCCGAGGTTCCGGGTTCGCTCGCGCTGGCGCCGCTCGCGCCCCGGAACGACAAGTGGGGCGGCTTGCATCCACTTCTATCTAGGTATATATTCCGTAATCGATTTAACCCGCAGCCAAAGGGAGTGAGCATGCCCGATCCTCTCGTTCCCCTGTTCGGCCCGCGCATTCGCGTCCTCGACGACACCGTGGTGCGGCTGTCGCCGACCCCGGTCGAGGACGGCCCGCCGCCAGTGGCGGGCCGTCCCAAAGGCTGCAAGCGGCTGCACACCAATGCCACGGTGGCCGCCGTGCGCCAGCTGATCGAACAGACCACGCTGACCTACAAGCAGATCGCGGCGAGGACCGGGACCAGCGCGGGCACCGTCGGCGTCTGGACGCGCGGCAACGGCTGGAAGCGGCACCCGTTTGCGCCTGTTGCCTCGGACACCGTGCCGACCGCGCGCGCCGGCCGCAGGCTTAAACTGCGGATGCTCGGGGCCAGGCTGCATCAGCTCGCCGAGCGCTGCGTCCAGGAGTTGTGGGAGAGCCCCACCGTCGATCTTGATCGGCTGATCGAGGCCATGCAGGTGCTGCGGATGGCGCGGCTCACCGTCAAGGGCCAGGGCCGGCCCGGCAAGCCCGGCCCGGCGCCATCAACCGGGCAGCAATGGCTCGACCGCGACAGTGCGATGCGCACGGCGCTGAAGGAGCTGCGCCGCGGCGGCGTCCACCTCGACCGCATCCCCGACGCCGCCATGGCGCTGCTGGAAGACGCGCATACGCCGCCGGAGCGGGACAATCCGGCGTTCAGGGCGCGGGGACCAAAGAAGAGGAAATAGGCCTCGCTGTCATGGCGCTAACCCACCCTACGGGCTATCCTTCACATGCCGACCCGGCTCCATCCGCTCATGCAGCACGCGGACGATCTCGATGAGGCCGGGTTCGCCCGCGCGGTAGAAGATCACATGGACCGGTTCGCCGACCGCGGCGTCGCGGCTTTCGCTGCGGCTGTGGCGGATATGAAAGCTGCGTACACCTTCGAAGAGTTCGCCAAGGTCCACCGTCGAGCGTCCATGCGGATCGGCCGCGATCCGCCGCATCGCCGCCGTCAGTAGCGCACGATAACGGACGCGCGCCTCGGCGCCATGCATGGCCTCACTGGTACGGAGCAGCAGGGCAATATCAACCCTGGCCGGCTCCGACAGACGGTAACGCGCCACGGCTCACCGCGCCCGGGCGGCCAGATCATCGAGCGCGGCGTCGAGATCGGCCTCGGCCACCTCGCTGAAGGCACCACGATCGAGCGCGTCGAGCCCGGCCCTGAGCTGCGCGCGCAGCCCCTCGCGCTTGATGTCATCTTCCTTCAGGCGTAGCTCGAGGCCGCGAACGGCATCGCGCATCGCCGCGTTGGCGTCCGGGTATTTTCCGGAACGGACGATCTCGTCGACGAAGGCGTCCTGTTCAGCGGTGAGGTTGACGTTGCGCGTCGGCATGGCGATCCCCGTCGTGAGGCCGCAGGTTAGCAAAATCGGCAAATCTTGCCAATGCGGAGAAGGTGCGTGCGCCGCGGAGGCTTACTTCCCCGCAAACAGCCCGTTCAACTCCGCGCCCTTCGCCGCCCCTGCAAACGCCGTGAACGTGCCCTGCTCCGCAATCTCCTTGGCGGCGCCCATGAACCCCGCCCAGGCCGCGCGCGCGAGCGCGCCGCCGACGCTGATGCGGCGGACGCCGAGGTCCGCGAGGCCCTGCACC
>CAYXFW010000656.1:0-2127 GCA_964464305.1 uncultured Verrucomicrobiota bacterium | reverse complement strand
AGTCCAAGGGGGTTGGCAACTGGAACACCGCGCGGCTGCTGGTTCGAGGCAACCACCGGGAGCACTGGATCAACGGAACCAAGGTCGTTTCCTACGACATCGATGACCCGGCCTATCTGGGCACGTTCGAGTCGTCGAAGATGAAAGGACCTGCCGGATTCAAGAGTCCGCGCGCGGGGTACATCATCCTGCAATGCAACACCGCCGGTGCCGAGGTGGCCTACCGCAACATCCGGATCCGCGATCCGGGCCGTTAAGTGGGGCGGGGCCCTATGCACGGCGCCTAGTGGCTCGCAGAGATGATGTGTCATGGCCCGTTGTAGCCGGGGGCGCCGACCCCGGCCACCTTGCGCTCCGGAGCGCTAGCGAATTCCGAACGCCGAAGGTCGGAGGTCTTGACGGGAGTTGCAGGATGGGGAGGGAGAGTGCTGCTCTTGGCGCTTTCGCAGCCGCTCTCGGTTCAGGCGGGGCCGGGTTGCTCGCGGCGGCGGTAGTCGCGGGGGGCGAGGCCGGACTTGGCGTGGAACCAGCGCGAGAAGTGGGCGGGGGAGCTGAACGCCAGGTCGGCGGCGATCGCCTTCAGGGGGCGGTCGGACTGGGCGAGGAGCAGGGAGGCGGTCTGAAGGCGTCGTTCCTCGTATCGGGTGCGGGGGGTGGCGCCGGCGTGCCGGGCGAAGAGGCGGTGCAGGTGCGGCATGCTGAGGCCGGCGACGAGGGCGAGATCCCGCTCGCGGAACGGCCGGTGGAGGGGGTGTTGTTCGACCGCCAGCAGGGCGCGGCCGAGCCGCTCGTCGGCGGCGTGCGGACGCCACGTCGGAGTCTCGAGATCGGCCATCGCATCGGCGTACGCGCGCAGCCAGTCCAGAAAGAGGCGGCTGATCTCCCAATGCGCGTCGAGGGTCCCGCTTTCGAGGAACAAGTGATTGGAGGCGTCCGGGAACCGCCGCTCGACCGTCCGGCAGAGGGCCGTCGCGGTCCGCTCCAGCCGCGGATGGCGGGCCGCCGCGACGACGCGCCCGTGGCTCGTGTCGTAGAGCGACCGGCCGCCGGGCCAGTCGACGCGGAAGCTCAGGGACACGATCCGCGTGCCGGGCGCAAAGTGCTGGGACCGGACGTGACTGGGCGGGAACATCCATTCGCCGGCCCGGGCGCGCCAGCGTCCGGCGCGCGATCGGACCTCCACCGAGCCCTCCAGCAGGAGCCACGCCGTCAGGCGCGGATCCTCCGTCGTCACCTGCCGGCCCAGCGGGTGCACGTCGCCCCGGTAGATCCAGAACAACTGGGGATGGAGCGACGACCATTCCTCCAGTCGCGAAACAGGGGCGTCCGACAGCGGCGGGTTCATGAGAAGATTATGCAAGTATCCGAGGCGAACGCGCAAGAGATAACCGTTGCCCCGGGGCGGGGGTTCGTTCAGGATTCGGACGACGCGGCACCGCGGGTTCCGCGGATCGGACAGATCGGGCAGATGGGCCGAATGGCGGAGGCACGGGGATGCGCGTTCCGGAGAATTCGTCGGCGGGCGGGGCGGCGGCGTTCGGCGACTACAAGTGGTGGCTTGTGGGTCTGCTGTGGGTTGCCTTTTTCCTGCATCAGGGCGATCGCCAGATTTTCAACGCGGTGCTGCCGCTGATCCGGGTCGATCTGGGCCTGAGCGATGTCCAGATGGGCCTGGTCGGCACGATCTTCACGGCGGTCTACGGCATCTGCGTTCCGCTCGCGGGCTTCGCCGGCGATTTCCTGCCCCGCAAGTGGATCATCGTGGCGAGCCTGCTCGTCTTCAGCCTCGGCACGCTCTGCACGGGATTGGGCGGGGGTCTGATCGGTCTCATCGTCTTCCGCAGCGTCACGACGGGCGGCGGCGAGGCATTCTACTACCCGGCGGCGACCTCGCTGCTCGGCCAGTTCCACGGGAAGAGCCGCGCGACGGCGCTGGCGATCCACCAGACCGCGCTGTATCTCGGCATCACGCTGAGCGGACTCGCCGCGGGGTGGATCGGCGAGACCTTCGGCTGGCGCTCGGCGTTCTACACGTTCGGCTTCGCGGGCATCGTCTGGGCCGCCGTGTGCATGGCCGTGCTGCGCAACACGCCGTTTACCTACACGTACGCCGCGACAAACGCGGCC
>CAYXFW010000655.1:0-2136 GCA_964464305.1 uncultured Verrucomicrobiota bacterium | reverse complement strand
CCTTTACGGAATCATGGAAAATCTTCGAAATTTCGGCGTCGACCAGAACTACGTGCAACGCTACATGACCGCGCGTACCCAGCGCGACGCGGTCCGCTCCGCGGTCCTCGGATCGCTCCTGTACGTGCCGGTGTCGTTCCTGTTCTTCGCCATCGGCACGGCGCTGTTCGCCTACTACCAGACCCAGCCCGGCCTGCTGCCGCCGGAGATCGCGGCCAGGCCGGACTACATCCTTCCCTACTTCATCGTGAAGGGCCTGCCGGTCGGGGTGACGGGCCTGCTGGTGGCGGCGATCTTCGCGGCCGGCATGAGCACCGTCGCAACCAGCCTCAACAGCGGGGCGACCATCCTGCTGGTGGACTACTACAAACGCTTCATTAACCCCCGGGCCAGCGACCGCCAGTCGCTGAGGCTGCTGCGGGGCGGAACCCTCGGGCTGGCGGTGCTGGGCGTCGGCTGCGCGCTGGCCATGATGCGTGTGAAGAGCGCGCTGGACGTCTGGTGGATGCTATCCTCGGTGTTCAGCGGCGGCATGCTGGGGCTCTTTCTTCTTGGATATTTCTCGAAACGGGCCCGTAATCCCGAAGCGGTGCTGGGCGCGGTCCTGGGCGTGCTGGTGATCGCATGGATCGGCGTGTTTCAGAAGGCATGGCCGCTGCCGGTGAAGCTGCATGCGAATCTTTCGATTGTGCTGGGTACGTCTGTGATTTGCGTGACGGGGTTCGTGCTCTCCGCATGGCGGCGGAGCGGAAGTCGGGAAGGCGAGCCGGACGGATCTTCCGGACCGGACGGATCCATGAAAGGCGGTATCGGATGACGACGAATCTGGCGCGGGCCGCAGGGGTGGCCGCCCTGGCGCTGCGGGCGACGGCGGCCGAGGTCGGCAGCGCGGTCGAGCGGACGGAGTTCCTGAACGACCCGATGCCGACCCCCGCGTGCCATGCCTCGACGATCGTGGAGGGGCGGCAGGGAATGGTCGCCGCATGGTTCGGCGGCACCCGCGAGGGCGACAAGGATGTGGGCATCTGGCTGACGCGGCAGGAAGCCGGCGCGTGGCAGACGGCGAAGGAGGTGGCCACGGGCGTACAGGCGGACGGAACGCGCCACCCCTGTTGGAACCCGGTGCTGTTCCAGCCCACGAGCGGACCTCTCGCGCTCTTCTTCAAGGTCGGCCCGACCTGCGACCGCTGGTGGGGGATGTGGATGACCTCGACGAATGGCGGCTCGACATGGTCCGCGCCCATGCGCCTGCCGGCCGGAATCATCGGCCCCGTCAAGAACAAGCCGGAGGAGCTGGCGGACGGCCGGTGGCTGTGCGGAGCGAGTGACGAGCTGGGTGGCTGGAGCGTGCATATGGAATGGACGGCCGACGGCGGCACCACGTGGACGCGCACCGCGCCCCTGAACAACGCGGCAACGATCGGGGCGATCCAGCCGAGCCTGCTGCGGCATGCGGACGGACGGATCCAGGCCATTGGACGCACGCAACAGAAGAAGATCTTCTCGATGATGTCCGGGGACCAGGGAAAGACCTGGGACACGATGACATTGATGAACCTGTCCAATCCGAACTCGGGGATCGACGCCGTGACTCTGAAGGACGGGCGTCACCTGCTGGTCTACAACCCGGTACAGAAAGGGCGCTCGCCTCTCGCGATCGCGCTCACTCACGACGGCAAGACCTGGAAGAACGCGCTGACTCTGGAGTCCGAACCGAAGATGGAGTTTTCCTATCCTGCTGCGATCCAGACGGCGGATGGCAAGGTGCATATCACCTACACGTGGAAGCGGCTCAAGATACGGCACGTCGTGGTCGATCCGGCGAAACTGAAGTGATGAGGGACGGCCGCACGAGGCAGGGAGGCCCTATGCGCAGAACAGGATGTCGTGGCGGTCGTGTCGGGCTCGCGCTGATCGCGGGGATGACGATTGCGGCGAATGCCGGGACACCGGCCGCGCTCGCCGGCACGGCGCCGGTGGCCGGGGCGGAGGGCCAGTTGGAGCGCCTGCCCTACCATCACCCCGGCCTGACGGCGGATCTCGGAGTGGGTCTCTGGGCATGGCCGCTGCCCATGGATTTCGACGGCGACGGCGACCTCGACCTGGTCGTGGCCTGCCCTGACAAGCCGTACAACG
>CAYXFW010000654.1:637-2149 GCA_964464305.1 uncultured Verrucomicrobiota bacterium | reverse complement strand
AATAGGTTGCGCGTGACATAACAGCGCGGCGTCCAAGGGTTGGAAGCGCAGCCGGTGCCGTCGTCCGAACCTTGGACGGCGTCCGGCCAGAAACCTCCGAGGCGCCAACGATTCTATGTCCCCATGCCCTCCTGTGGCCCCGCGGTTCTTCGGACTGCGTCACCCGTCGAGAGTGGCGATCAACGTTGCGGAGGAGGACGAATAGTCCTGCCGAAAGCCGAACTTGCGCAGCAGCAGGCCGGAGATGGGCACGGACTCGACGGTGGCCCCGGTCCGCTCGATCGATCGCGTCATCTGCGGGATGCTGATGCGGTTCCGGTGATAGAGCCGGAAGGGCCGGATCTCATGACGCGGAATGACGGCGGCGTCATGGCAGTGGATCCAGACCTCGCGCCGGGCGATTCGCAGCATCTCCGATACGGCCCGCTCCATGCCGGCTGCGGAGAGATGCCCGATGACATCGTGTGCGAATACGACGTCGAACGAGCGGTCCGGAATCCTGGAGTCGAGAAGCGACGCCTCGAAGAAATCGGTACTCGGGAACCGGCGGCGGGCGTTCGCGATGTTCTTCCACGAGATGTCGAATCCGGAATAGGAGAGAAAGTGCCCGATGCCCGTCTCCCGGATGATCGCATAGTCGTTCGCCGACCCGCAGGCCGCCTCCAGCACGCGGAGCGGCCCCGCCGTCAATCCGGCCAGCGCGTGGCTCCACAGCCCTGCGAATGCGTTCAGCGCGGTCTCGCCCACAGGGTATTCCGGCCGGTCCGGATCCCGGGACAGGGCGGCTTCGCTGATGTAGTCGGGGATGGGGCAGTCGTCCTTCTGCAACCATCGAAGAGTGGCGGACACGACCGCGGGAACCCCGCTATCTTCCGCGCCGTCGGCGCAGGCGAGGATCCGCTCCAGCAGCGCGATGCGGTGTGCGCCGCCGCGGATCTGCTGGACCAGCCAGGTCATCACGGTACCGAACCGGAGCTCCTCGTCGATCAGGGAGTCGAAAGTGCCGGGCCACAGCATGTCCGCCAGAAGCGCCCGCGTCAGGATGCTCTGGGCGTTGATCCGGGGATCCTGTTCGCCAACGGCGAGGTAGTTTGCGAGATGCTCGGCCCGCAGGCAGTTCCACGATGCCTTCAGGCGTTCATTCTCCCGCTGGATGGCGATCTCGTCGGACATCGAGCGGGCCGCATCCCGGGCATCGGACAGGTCGCTTCGGGTTGGCGCCATGACTTCGCATTGTGCCCGTGACCGGACGCGCGAACAAGTCGCGCGCCCGTGTTTCCATGGGCACGGCGGGCGGAAACATGGAAGCAATGGCGAGTTGCCCGAGTGCCGCTGATTTGGCGTGGCAATTGCGCACGATGCCACTGTGAATGGTATGGAAAGGGCGGATTCACCCACGGGGTTGGAAGGTCGGGCGGTCCCGTTGTCCGAACCTTGGACAGGGCCACCCTCGGGATTCCGGCGCGCCACGGTTTCGGTGTCGCTTGGTTGCCGCATGCCTTCTCTTCCTTC
>CAYXFW010000654.1:0-627 GCA_964464305.1 uncultured Verrucomicrobiota bacterium | reverse complement strand
AGTATGCCACGAGCCGGACCGCCCGCGAGGCACAACAAGCGGGCTGTTGCTTGCTCTCCGACGGCGAAATGCCTAGGGTAACGGACCATGCAGAGGTCATCCAAAAGCCGACGGAGGAGGGAGCAGCGCTGCCACCAAGAAGCCGTCGCCGCTGGACGAACATCTGGTGGTGCCGTTGCGACGGCTCTGGAACAGGGCAGCGATCCCCGAAACGATATCAGACCGACCTGTATTGATCTCTTCTGCGGATGCGGCGGATTCACTCTCGGCATGATTCGCGCTGGGTTTCGTTGCTTGGCCGCGGTGGACTTTAACGAGGAAGCCGTCGCCACATTCAGGACGAACATCGGCAAGGAAACTCTGGTCCTTCGTAAAGACCTGTCCCGCTTTGCCCCTGACAAATTGGCCGCGAAGATCAAGGGGAACACCGTGGACGTCATCATCGGTGGACCGCCCTGCCAAGGTTTCAGCACAGTACGTCAGGTGGATGCTGCCAATCATGGCTCCCGCGTCCGCCGCGACAAGCGACGCTATCTGTTCCGCCGCTTTCTTGAGTATGTTGCGGCGTTCAGACCACGGATCTTTGTGATGGAAAACGTATTAGGCATTCAAAGCGCCGCGAAAGGG
>CAYXFW010000653.1:0-2157 GCA_964464305.1 uncultured Verrucomicrobiota bacterium | reverse complement strand
CCCAAGCTTGTTGTAGCGCATGAATTCCGCCCCTATCCGCGCCGACGAAGCTACCGCCGGCGGCATCCGGTGTCAACGTTGTGCATGCACATTGTTGCGTAATGTGCATTGACACTTCCGCGCGCCGCCGGGATACTGTCCGGCATGTCGATGGTCGACGTGGCGAGAATGGCGGGGGTGACGCACGGGACCGTGTCGCGACTGATCAACCGCAGGGGGGGCGTCGCGAAGGCCACCGCGCGGCGCATCCGCCAGGCGATGGCCGCGCTCCGCTACAAGCCTCAGCCGCCGGAGCGCCGTCGCGGACGGACGGCGCGGCCGCCGGGCGTGCGCACGGGCAACGTATGCCTGCTGCTTGTCGGCGCGCCGCGGGAGGTGCTGGACCGGCCGGGCGTCGGCGCGATGGTGGCCACGCTGGAGGCCGAGCTGCGGCGGCGCGGCATGAGCCTGCTCCTGGCGCGGGCGGGCAGCCTGAAGGATCTGCCGCCCTGCGTCGGTCGCAGGGAGGTGGACGGGCTCCTGCTGGCCGGCGAAACGGAAGTCCCGCTGCCTGCGGCCTACCGCTCGCTTCCGGCCGTGTGGCTTCTCAGCAGCAACTCCCATCCGCACGAGTGGGCCGACCATGTGATGCCCGACAACGAGCACATCGGAACGATGGCTGCCGGGTACCTGGCGGCGCAGGGCCACCGGCGGGTGGCCTTCTACAACGACCAGCCGGGCCATCCGGGGTTCGCCGCGCGCGGCGCGGCGTTCCGCGCCGCGGCGCGGGCGCTCAAGCTGGAATGCCGGTCGTTTGTGGCGGAGGGGACGGGCCGGGGGCCGGTGTGGGGATTCGGCCCCAATGCGGCCTGCGTGAAGCTGGTGAAGCGTCTGCTCGGCGCCTCGCCGCGACCCCAGGCCGTCTTCGTGCCGACGGACGAGCAGGTGCTCCGGCTCTACCCCCTGCTCGCGCGGCACGCCGTCGTTCCCGGCCGCGACCTGGGCGTTCTTTCGTGCGACAACCAGGACGTCTGGCTCCGTCAGTTGGATCCCCGCCCGCCGAGCATCGACCTGAACTTCGAGCTGATCGGCCGGCGCGCGCTGGACCTGCTGATGTCGCGGATCACGCACCCGGGGCAGCCGCCGGGTACGCGGGTCCTCGTTCCCCCGAAACCGATCGAACCCGCAGGGGCACCGCCGGACGGCGGCTGACGCCATGAAATTCCACCGCGAGCGGTTCCTGGACCTGGTCACGTTCGGCGCGTGCGAGCGGCAGATGTTCTCCGAGCTGTTCGGCCTGCTCGTCGGCCTGGACCGGGAGTGGGTTGCCCAGGGCGCGTCGCCGGACGAGATCTCGCTGGAGGCGTTCGACTGGGACCACGTGCCGTATGTCGAATGCGGCGGCAACACCGACGCGCTCAACATCGGACCGCCGGTGACGGTGTTCGAGGATGCCGAGATGCGCGTGCTGCGCGACCACCTGGGCCGGACGCTCCAGCTCTGCAAGGCGTCGGCCACCGTCCCGCTGCCGATGGACCATCCGGTCGCGACGCCGGACGACTGGCTGCGGCTGAAACCGCTGTTCGAGTTCAGCGAGGCGCGGATCGACCAGAGCGCGGTCGAGACGGCGCGCGCGCGCCAGCGCGAGGGCGTGCTGGTCGTGGGCCGGATCCCCGGCGGCTGGGACATCGCTCGCGAACTGATGGGCGCGGAAACGGCATGCCTGGCCTACTACGACCAGCCGGAGCTGATGCGGGACATCCTGGAGACCGTCGGCCGCACGGCCGAGCAGGTGTTCGAGCGGATCACGGAGACGCTCACGATCGACCAGCTCTTCGTCCACGAGGACATGGCCGGCAAGTCCGGTCCGCTCGTGGGACCGGACGAAGTCCACGCGTTCATTACGCCCTACTACCGCCGCGCGTGGAACGTGCTCTCCGCCCGGGGCACGCGCCTGTTCAATCTCGACAGCGACGGCAACGTCGGCCCGATCGTCGACGCGCTGATGGAGGGCGGCGTCAACGCCATGCACCCGATGGAGCCGGCGGCCGGCATGGACATCGTCGCGCTGCGGAAGACGTACGGCACGCGGCTGGCGCTGCTCGGCGGCATCGACAAGCATGTGCTGCGCCGCAGCCGGGAGGAGATCCGGCGCGAGCTCGAGTACAAGATGCAGCC
>CAYXFW010000652.1:1314-2160 GCA_964464305.1 uncultured Verrucomicrobiota bacterium | reverse complement strand
AGTGCGATTGAAGTCGACCGTCGCCTCGAGTTGCGCGTCCAGGATCGTTCCCCAGCCCGTGTGGGTGCCGCAGCAGATCAGGCCGTTGTCGTCCAGCAGCTTCCTGAGCTCGTCCGCCTTGCGGTCGTGATAGCCGGCGAATTCGACGCCCGCGTAGCCCATCTTCTTCACCGCCGCGAGGACGCCCGGAAGGTCCGCGGCGCACTCCTTGCGCACGGAATAGAGTTGGAGTCCGACGGGAATCTTCGCACCCGCCGCCTGCAGGCGGGAAGGGATGCCGAGCGCCGAAAGTGCGGCGAGGGCGGCGCTGCTCTTCAACCAGTCACGACGCGTCAGGTGCATGGAGCCTCCGTGTCCGCAGGTTTGATGGCGCGGACCGCCGCCTACCGTAGCGCACCCGTATCGCGCCGGAAAGCAAGAAGGAGTCCCAAGTTTCAAGTTCCAAGTTTCAAGTTCCTCGCCCACGCGTTTGGTCCGACCATACGCACACGCCTGGAGCACGCATGAACACGGCCGCGACGGAGCGCGGCCCTCCAGACGACATCATCGAGACCCTCGTGAGGATGGCCCTGGAGGGCGCCGCTCCGTCGGCGCCGTGCGGAAGACACTCGAAGCAACCTGAGTGAGCTGCCAAACGTCGGCAGGCGAGGATTTGGGTCCGCTCTTGCCCCTCGCCCGCGCAGACGAAACCATGTAGGGTTCTCACGCCAGTCCGCCCGGACGGATTCGCGGCGAGAGGCGCCGCGGTGTCGTGGCGGCCGCGGGGGATTTTCGGATGTCGCTGGCGGATGTGGTTTTTGTCATTTCGCGCTCCTCGCTGCATCTCTGGTTGAAGATCTGGCACCG
>CAYXFW010000652.1:0-1304 GCA_964464305.1 uncultured Verrucomicrobiota bacterium | reverse complement strand
ACGAGGTGCGCGGGGCGGAGAACGTTCCGCAGGCGGGCGGCTGCCTCATCGCATCCAACCACACCAGCTACCTCGATCCCGCTGCGGTCAGTTGCGGCACGCGCAAGCGGCGGGCGTGGTTCCTCGCGCGCGACACGCTCTACGGCGGCCGGAAGTTCTTCTTCGACGCGTTCCATTGCATTCCTCTCAACCGCGAGCATGGCGAGGTGGCGGCGCTTCGGAAATCCGTGCAGATGCTCAAGGACGGCCACATGCTGGCGCTGTTCCCCGAGGGCACGCGGTCGCTCGACGGCAAGCTCCATCCGGGCCAGAGCGGGATCGGATTCATCGCCGTCAAGGCCGGCCAGCCCGTCGTCCCGGCGCTCGTTCAGGGCTCGTTCGAGGCCTACCCGAAGGGCGCGAAATGGGTCCGTCCGACCAAGGTCCGGGTCACCTACGGCAAGCCGATTCTGCCGGATGAATTCGCCGCACTCGGCGGCGGTCGGGACCACTACGCGCGCGTCAGCCGCCTCATCATGGAACGCATCGCCGCCCTCGGCCCCGTCCCCCCGCCGCCCGCAGCGGCGGGGTAGCCTAAAATCGTTGTCCGTGCGCCGCGGCAGCCGGCGGCAATGCCGGCGCGGGGCGGACCGGATGCTCCACGGGCCAACTCGCCCGGAGCTCATCGCGGTAAAGACCGATCTTCTCGACGGGAATGCGCTGGAAACCGAGCTTCCACGCCGGCGATTCGTCGCGCAACTGGAAATTTCCGGCCTGCGGATCGACGAATTTCGGATCCTCGTTGATCAGATTGCCCTCAATTCGCACGAGCGACCGGATCCCGCGCTCGATGTCATCCCACCAGGTCTCCTTCACGACGTCGCCGGCCGCCACGCGGCGGAGGTTCGCGGCATCGCCCTGCCAGATGATGTTCCTTCGGACGATATTCCCCTTCGGCTTCTTCGGCTCGTCCTCGAGCAGGCCGACCAGTTGCGGGTACCGCGTGCTGAACGGCGGCTCCCTGTAGCGAACACCCGCGAGGGTGCCCTTTTCCTGCGCCTCCTTGATGCGCCCGTCGGCATGCGGCCCGCACCAGCCAAGGGCGCGGGCGTCGATGTGGATGGCCTTGGGACAATCGACGAACACGTTGTTCTCGATCACATTGTCCCGCCCGCCGCCGAGGAACACCGGGCGGAGGCACTGGTGAAAGATGTTTCCCCGAACCTCCGCCGACGAGAACAAGTCGTCGAGGTAGATGCCGTTGCAGGGGCCTCCGTCCTTGCCGGAGAGATGGTGCAGATGGTTGAACCGGATCACGTGTCCGC
>CAYXFW010000651.1:0-2162 GCA_964464305.1 uncultured Verrucomicrobiota bacterium | reverse complement strand
GCCAGCCGTGAAGCAACCCGCCTGTTCGCCTATCTTCTTGCCGTTGGGCCAGACCGCCATGCCGAACTGCGCCTTGGCGATCTTGAGCGTTGCGACATCGTGGGCCTTGGGCGCGAGAAAGGTCTTTTGGTACCAGAAGTAGTTGCGGTCCTGATCGACTTTCCCCTTCCAGAACTCGGTCAACCATCCCTCCGGCACGACGCCCGCCCGGACGAGATTCGCCATGTTCTCGCGGCTCGTGAAGCGATCCGTGTCCTTGAACGCCGGCCGCGACTGGTTGGCCAGCCCGGGCACCGCGACGGACGCGGGGAACTCGGAGGGGATGGCGTCGGCGGATGTGCCGTCAGCCAGGCGCCATGTGCCGTCCAGCGACGTGACGGTGCGTCCGGCATGGGCGGTCACCGCCGCACACATGGCGGCGAGGAGGATCGGGCGGGCAAACGCGAATGTAGGGCTCATGGAGCCATCTTGGCCATTCACCCCTCCGGCGGCAAGCGGATTTGACCGGGCACTCGACACTCGTCTTCCCTGAAAGGTGACGCTGTCGGGGCACCACCGATAGCACGGATGGGAACGAGGGACAGGGACAGAGAAACAGAGGAGGGACAGAGAAACAGAGGAGGGACAGGGACAGAGAAGCAGGAGCGGTTGGGGACAGAGAAGGCCGTGTCTCGGGGTGGGCTTCCAAGGCTTGGAAGTTCCAACACGTTTGGCTTCCAATGGTTGGAAATGAGCCTTATCGCTTGCGCAGATTCTCTGTCCCCTCCATGCCTAGGCGGGGCACCACGGATCGCACGGATGGCACGGATGGGTCGAGCGGTTGGGGACAGAGAAGGTCGTGTCACTCGAACGGCCGGCAAGGGGGGGCTCAGCGCGGTGCGGCGGTTGCGAAGGCGTAGTGTCCGGAGCCGACAGCGAGTTCGACTGTGCCGCCGCCTTCGCGGACGACCCTGACGCCGGGTGAGGTGGCGAGGGGGCGGTTGCCTTCGGTCAGCGCGGCGGCGGAGGGCGCAGGGAGCACGACGGTGGCGGTGGTGTTGGCCGGGACCTCGATGTCGAACGAGACCGCGCCGGACTTCGCCCTGCGCCACGCGCTGACGACCGGGCCGGCGGGGCTGTCGTAGCGCACGCGCGCCCACTCGAGCTTCGGGTCGAGCACGGGGGCGATGCGGATCTTCCGGTAGCCGGGCGCGTCGTTGCGGATGCCGCCGATGTTCTCGACCATCCACTGGTAGACGGCGCCGAACGCATAATGCGCGAAGGAGTTCATGCCCGGCGTCTGGAAACCCTTGTCGGGCGTCCAGCCGTCCCATCGCTCCCAGATCGTTGTCGCGCCGTGCTTGATGGTGAAGCCCCACGATGGGAACGTATCGTTGTGCAGGAGACGGTAGGCGACGTCCTGCCGGCCGATCTTCGAGAGCACATGCAGAATGTCGCGCGTGCCGACAAAGCCCGTGGAGAGGTGGTTTTCGCGCGCCTCGATGTTGGCGACAAGATGCTGCGCCGCCTGCGCCCGCTGTGCGCCGTCGACGAGATCGCCGGCGAGGGCGAGGACATAAACCGTCTGCGTGTCGCCCTTGATCTTCCCGTCCGCGGCGACGTACGCCTTCTGGAACGCCGCCTTCACGCGGGCGTACAGGTCGCGGAACCTCGCCGCGTCGTCCGCCTTGCCCAGCACGTCCGCGGCCTGCGAGGCGAGGCGCGCGCTCATCGCGAAATAGGCGGTGTAAATCACCTCTTTGGGCGTCTCCGCATCAATGTGCAGCCAGTCGCCGAAGCAGTGGAACTTCTCCGGCGGCAGCAGGGCGGGCGTCGAACGCTTCGTGCAGAAGTCCAGGAAGCGGACCATCGCGGGATAGTGGCGTTCGAGGGCGCGGCGGTCGCCGTAGACGTCGTACACGGTCCACGGGCAGATCACGCCGGCATCGGCCCACGCAGGGCCGCCGTCGCCGCCGGCGACCTTGAGCGGGGCGACCATCGGGAACTGGCCGTCGTCGCGCTGGGCGTCTTCGAGATCGACGAGCCACTTGGTGAAGAAGGACTGCACGTCGTTGTTCATGCAGGCCGTGCGGATGTAAGCCTGCGCGTCGCCGGTCCAGCCGAGCCCTCGTCGCGCTGGGGACAGTCGGTGGGCACGTCGATGAAATTCGCGCGCTGGGTCC
>CAYXFW010000650.1:0-2166 GCA_964464305.1 uncultured Verrucomicrobiota bacterium | reverse complement strand
ACTTGCGCACCTGCTCTTGACCGAAATCGACGTTGATGCCCAGTGGGATGCGTCCTTCAAGTCCTCGCAGCATGAACTGGCTGAGTTGGCCGGGAATGCGCTCGCCGAACACCGCAAAGGCAAGACGAGGGTGATGAACGTCGCCCATGACTTCTAGCACTACGGAAGCTTTTCGAACCCGTTTGCGCGAGTTGCCGGACGAGGTGCGTGGCTTGGCCCGTCGGGCGTACTCCCGCTGGCTGGCCGATGCGCACCACCCTTCGCTCCAGTTCAAGCGCATCCATGCGCGCAAACCGATCTATTCGGCGAGAATCGGCCTTCACTGGCGTGCTGTTTGTGTGCTCGACGATGATGCCGCCATCTGGTTCTGGATCGGTTCTCATGCCGAGTATGATGCGTTGATCAAGAAGATGCGGGACGGATGATGCCAGCCGAACCATGCGCGGGAGGCGCCGGGATACGGCGCTTCCGCTTTGACGCTCGGTGTGTGAGTAATGAAGTTCCAAACAGACAGACTGGCACCGGGCTACACATTCCCTGTCTCGATTCGTGAGCTCAAGGCCCTTCTCAGGTCGCTTCCTCCCGGACACATCCGCGGGATAAGTGCGGTTCGTCTGTCCGGCCAGCAGGGCCGAGTTGACGGCATGTGCCTGGGCGACGGGCGTATTGATCTGCGGTGGGCCGTTGACTTGCGTGGCCGCCGTCGCATCGGCAACCGATCGCCCTCCGCGCCAACGATTGCCGAGTGGGCCCGGTTCGGTGGTCAGTGCGTCAAGGACGGAGACGTCTACTACGGATATTGGCCCGATCCAAGTCAGCTTCGGCGCTATGTTCTTTTCGTCTTCCTGCACGAAATTGGTCATCAAGTTGGCGGCACGCGACGATATAGGGCGCAGGAGGCAGAGGCGTTCGCCGATGCCTACGCAGAACGGTATCTACGCCAACTCCCCTGAGGCTCCCTGCTGCTGAATCGCGATTCTCAGGTTTCCGTCCATCAGGACCGGCTGCATCGCTCCGGCTCAGTGCGGCTGGGGGGGGGCGTTCGTGGCGGCGGGCGCGGGGGCGCTTTCCGGCTTAGCGCGGCCCGTGAAGAGCCGCTTGATGTCGCGCGCGGTGATCAGCACGAACAGCGTAATCAGCAGAATCGCAAACACGCGGTGCGCCATGTTTGTCACCTTCGGGCTGGGCGCGCGGCGCGTGATGCCCTCCCACAGCGCGAACGTGATATGTCCGCCGTCCAGGACCGGGATCGGAAGCAGGTTCAGGATCGCCAGATTCACGTTGAGCATGCCCGTAAGCCAGAGCGCCAGCAGGAAGCTGGTCTGGGCCGCCATCCAGTACATCTTGAAGATGTAGATGGGGCCGCCGACGGCGTCGACGGCGTGGCGGCTTTCCTTCGGGGTGGCGAAGGCCTTGAGGATGCGGAACACGGGCGAGGCCCAGGCCCACATCTGGTCCACCGGCTTCATGGACAGGTCGAAGGTGTTGAATTCGATCCCGATCATCACGCGCTCTTTCCCGGCATTCCAGCGCGGACGGACGGTCAGATCGAGGCTCCGGTCCCCGCGCAGGACGGTGACGGGCACATCCTGGTCGCCGTGGCTCCGGATGGAATCGATCAGCTGTTCGACGCTGTAGACGGGCTCGCCGGCGAACGTGGCGATGAGGTCGCTCCGCTGGAGACCCGCGACATCCGCGGGATCGCCGGCGGTGACGCCGATGATGAGGCAGGGCGAGTGCTTGCCGATGCCGGGGACCGTCCGCCCGCCCCCGGGGACCGGCGCCGTCGGGACCGTCAGGGTGCGTTCGGCGCCGGCCGGGTCGCGCAGACGCAGAACCACCTCGTCGGCCAGTGCGCTGTTGACGATCAGGTCGTCCCACGAGGACACGGCGCGTCCGTTGACGGCCAGCACGCGATCCCCGGCCCGCAGGCCCTGGGCGTACGCCGCGCTGTTGGTGGCGATGTAGCCGACGACAGAGGCGCGTTCGCCGCCTCCGGCGCCGGCGACAAGATGGATGGTCACCGCGATCGCCAGGGCGAAGACGAGGTTGAACACGGCGCCCGCCGCCGCGACGGCGATTCGCTTCCAGGGCGAGGCGGGGGGCGCGGGAGCGCGCGGAGGCTCCTTGGGGTCCGCCGGGGCGTCTTCGCCGGAGGGGTCCATC
>CAYXFW010000649.1:0-2167 GCA_964464305.1 uncultured Verrucomicrobiota bacterium | reverse complement strand
CCTGAACGGCGCCGACGGAGCGGCGCCCTCCAGGACCGTCCCCTAGCATTTCTATGGAACAGACCTGGAGGGCCGCGCTCCGTCGCGGCCGTATCCATGCGCACTTCACACGGGTCTTGCTCGCAGGGTTCGTTCCTACGCCGATGATTTGGTCCCCGCTTCGGCGCTTGCTCCACCGGAGGGCTGGCCGTACCATGCACAGGATGTTGGACAGACCGATGCACACAACCCTTTCGATTCGATGGCTCGCTGCGGTGGCGCTGGCTGCGACAGTCGCAGGCTGCGGCCGCCCGGGCAACCGCGAGTTCGCCGCCGGGGTGAACGAACTTCAGCGCGGACGCGCGGTGCGCGCCAAGGATCTCTTCGACAAGGCGATCCAACTCCGCCCGGGCCACATCGCGAACGCGGAGGCCTACAATTACCTTGGCGTCGCCCGCAATGCACTCGGCGAGGTGGACGCCGCCGCCCGCGCATTCGAGGAGAGCCGCAGGCTCAATCCCGGATACGCCGCGCCGGGCTACAACCTCGGCTGTCTGAACCGGAACGCAGGCGACGCCCAGACCGCCCTGGCCTACTTCGCGGAGGCCTCTCGCCTGGACCCCGCGGACGCCCGGCCGCTCGAGATGATGGGCCGGATTCACGCCACCCAGAAGCGATGGAATGAGGCCGCCGCCACCTGGCAGGCCGCTCTGGAGCGCGCGCAGACATCGCCGCGCATCCTGACCTCGCTGGCCGA
This sequence comes from uncultured Verrucomicrobiota bacterium, assembly GCA_964464305.1. Lineage (GTDB taxonomy): Bacteria > Verrucomicrobiota > Kiritimatiellia > PWTM01 > PWTM01 > VGWF01. The sequence goes on along the minus strand of CAYXFW010000649.1, from coordinate 1,431 downwards.
AGTGGAGTTGCAGCGGCATGGGCCGCGCGCCGCCGTTCAGTTTCTTGCGAAGGCCCTCGAGGCCGACCGGCGCTATGCGCCGGCTCTTTACAATCTCTACGTCATCCACGCATTCGCCCTCGGCAACCCCGGCGAAGGGGAACCGTATGCGCGTCGATTCCTGGAGTCCGCCGGACCCGACGATCCCCGTGCCGTCGGCTTGCGCGCATGGCTCGAAACGCGGCGGAATGCGGGGTCCCGCGCGATCCCCGTTGCGCAGACCCGCCCGGCGGTCACCGCTGCGCCGCCTGCGGCCAGCGCCACGCCGACACCTCCCTCCGAACCCGCCGGACCCGACGGGATGATCGGGGATGCGCGCCGAAGGGCGGCCGCAGGGAACCCGGCCGCCGCCCTCGCCCTGTGTCTTCAGGCGGCCGACATGGCCCGAAGGGCGGACGACACGAAGATGCGCGAGAAGGCGCTGCGAACCGGTGTCGAGCTTGCCGTCGAGCTCCCCGACGCCCACCTGGCGCTCGGCCGGTTCCTGCTCGAGCGGAAGGATGCGGACGCCGCCGCCCGCTGCTTCACGCAAGCCGTCACCCTCGCGCCCAACCTGGCCGGCGCGCACGTTGCGCTCGCCGAGGCCGCCATTGCGGGGGACGACAACGACACCGCCGTCATCTCGCTCCGCAAGGCGCTCCAACTGCGTCGCGACGATCCCGAGGCCCGGTGGCTGCTCGCCACGCTGTACGACGCGGTTCTCGGTCTGAAACCGGACGCGGCGCGCGAGTACCGCGAGTTCGCCGGTCGGTTCCCTCAGGATCCGCGCGCCCTGAAAGCCGGGGAACGCCTGTGCGTCCTGCAACCCGCGGCGCGGGTCGAGACGCCGGCTCCCGTGGCGGCCACGCTTCCGCCGCCGTCCAATCCGCCGCCGGAGACCGCGGCCGCGCCAACCCCCTCGCCCACCCTGCCCGTCGGCACGGGCCGCCGCATCGATTTCCATCCGTCGGGGCGGCGCGATGTCGAGGGGGCCACGACGGCGTTCAACCGGGGGTACGGATACCACCGGCGCGGCGATCTCGACCGGGCGATCTACGACTACCTTCGCGCCGTGGATCTGGACAACCGGTACGTGCTGGCGTTCTACAACCTGGGGGACGTCTACCGCCAACGCGGCGACCTCGACCTTGCCCGGGATGCCTACTCGCGCGCCGTGGAAATCAGCCCGGAGGACGGGTCGGTCCGCTACAACCTCGCCCTGGTTCTCGACCTCCTCGGAGAAACCACCGCGGCCCAGCAGCAACTGCGCTTCATCCTCGCCCGCCAGCCGGAACAGGCCGCCGCGCACTACATGCTCGGCCTGCTCTACTCGCGCGATGCGAAGAATGCCCCCGCGGCGCGCGCGCATCTGGGCAGGTTCCTCGAACTGCAACCCTCCGATTCCAAGGCCGC
>CAYXFW010000648.1:0-2168 GCA_964464305.1 uncultured Verrucomicrobiota bacterium | reverse complement strand
CAGGACGGAGGAGTCCAGGCAATCGGGTTCCACCGGGCCTGCCGCATGAACTCCCGGCATCGCCAGGTCCGGTTCCACAGAATCTCCGGTCTCACCGGGCTTGTCCCGGTGGACCGGGAAAACGGCGGGGCGCCGCGTCCGCAAAGACATCCGCCCCTTGCGGCATCGTTGCGTTGCTCCGTCCGGAGTCGGCGGCTACGCATCCTGGTGGATGTGCAGCACCTTCGCGGGCGGAAACCCGTTGAAGGAGGTCGAGGAGGCGTGGCTGTAGGCGCCGATGTTCTCCGCGTAGACGAGATCGCCGAGGTCGAGGTCGGGCAGGTCCTCGGTCAACGAAATCGTGTCGAGCGCGTCGCACGTCGGGCCGAACACGGCGGAAAGCTGCGTCGGCCCCTTCTTGAACGCCTTCACCGGGTACTTCATGTGGTCGAAGATCACGCCGGAGAATGTGTGATAGACGCCGTCGTTGATGTAGTAGCAGCGCTTCCCGTCCCGGTCGGCCTTGCCGATGACCTGGGCGACGAGCGTGGCTGCGGTGGCGACGAGGAACCGGCCGGGCTCGGCAAGGATGGCGACGTCCTTCGGGAAAAGCCGGGGGATCTCGGCGTTCAGCAGCCGGCCCAGTTCGCGGATCGGCAGGACGTTGTCGTCGTAGGGCGCGGGGAAGCCGCCGCCGATGTCGAGTTGGATCATCTTCGTGAAGCCGCGCGACCGCGCCTCCTTCAGCACGCTTGCGGCAAGCTGGAGGGCCTGCGCGTAGTTCTGAAAGTTCGTCGTCTGGCTGCCGACGTGGAAAGAGAGTCCCTCGACCGTCAGCCCCGCCGCATGGGCGGCCACAATCAGATTCACCGCCTGGCCGGGATCGCACCCGAACTTGGAGGAGAGCTCCACCATCGCGCCCGTGTTCGGCACCTTGAGGCGCAGAATGAGACCCGCCTGGGGCGCGTGCTTCGCAATCTTGCCGATCTCCTCGAAGTTGTCGTAGGTGACGAGCGGCTTGTACGGATTGAGCGCGCGAAGCGTCTCGTCGGCCTTGATCGGATTCGCGTAGATGATCTTGTCCCAGATGAAATCCTGGCGCGCCTTGGCCGGCAGCCCCCGGATGTTCTCGCGAACCAGCGCGAACTCCGGCCACGAGGCGACGTCAAAACTCGCGCCCGCCCGGTAGAGCGTCCGCACGATCGCCGGGTCGCTGTTCGCCTTGACCGCATAGTAGGGCTGTACGCGCGGGAGCCAGCGCTTGAACTCGGCCAAGTTCTTTCGCAACTGCGCGTGGTCCACCACGAACAGCGGCGTGCCGTGCTGCTTCGCCAGCTTTTTCAACATCGTTTTCGAGATCATCGTCCCCGTCTCCCGCCGCCCGCGCAATCCCTGCCGTGGCGGCGCGCACAGCATGGGACATGCACACGCGAAATCAAGTCCGCGTTGCGTGGAACACGCTAACTCCGACGGACCAGAAACAACACCAAGGCGCAAAGGACGCGAAGAAAGACGACGAGGTCAACCGAAGGGGGACAAACGAATGCGGAGCGCCCCGGGCGGAACCACGGATGGCACGGATCGCACAGATGACCGGCGGCGGGTCTTCCCTGGGTGGTCGGCGGTTGAATGTTGATGTCGTGGAAACGGCGCCCCCGCCGCGCGCCTCCGTGGATCCAACCCTTTGCGCCTTTGCGCCTTTGTGTTGTCCCCCCTACGGCCGCAGGAGGACGCACGCGCCGCCGCCGGGGGCGAGGCGGAGCCGGATCGTATCCGTTGCCGTGACCGTCCGCTCCGAGGCCTTCAACGACTCCCGCTTGGCCAGGTAGTGCGCGTCGGCGCCGTCCTCGACGATCCGGGCCTTCCACGGGCCGGCGCCGAGGAACGAGCACGGGATGTCGATCTCGCGGGCCGTCTCGTCGGTCGCCGCGCCCACGAGCCACGCGCCATCGGCCGCCTGCCGCGCCATGACGATATGCTCGCCGATCGCCCCGGAGAGCGTCCGGCTTTCGCGCCAGGGCATTTGCTGCGCCGCGATGAAGGCGAGGAGGTCGGGGTATTTGCGGTAGTACTCGGGCACGTCGGGGATGATCGTCGCGCCGGAGAAGACGATCAGCGTGCGCGCGGCCTCGGCGACAAGCGTCGAGGGCACCTCCTGCGCATTGTCCACGCGGTCGGTCTTGCCCTGG
>CAYXFW010000647.1:0-2170 GCA_964464305.1 uncultured Verrucomicrobiota bacterium | reverse complement strand
CGCGACCGAAACGATCGCCGGCTTGTACAAGCGGCATGTGATGACCACCTATGTGCAGAGCCTGGCGCTCGTCCGGGGCCGGGGCGCGCGCGTGTGGGATGCGGAGGGCCGCGAGTACCTCGATTTCCTGGCCGGCATCGCAGTGACGGCGGTCGGCCATTGCCATCCGCGGCTCGTGAAGGCGATCCGGACGCAGGCGTCGCGGCTCATTCACTGCTCGAACCTCTTCTACAACGAGCTTCAACCGCGGCTCGCGCAGGCGCTGGCGGAACGGTCGCTCGGCGGGGCCTGCTTCTTCGGCAACTCCGGCGCGGAGGCCAACGAGGGGCTGATCAAGCTTGCGCGGCTGTGGGGTTCGCAGAACGGCGGGCGCTGGCGGATCGTCTCGATGACCAACTCGTTCCATGGCCGGACGCTGGCGACGCTGACCGCGACCGGGCAGGCCAAGGTGCAGCGCGGGTTCGAGCCGCTGCCGGACGGATTCGATTATGCGACCTTCAACGACCTCGATTCCGTGCGGGCGAAGATCACCGACAGGACCGCCGCGGTGATCGTCGAACCCGTGCAGGGGGAGGGCGGCGTCGTGCCGGCGACGCCGGAGTTCCTGCAGGGCCTTCGGGCGCTGTGCAACGAGACGGGCGTGCTGCTCATGATGGACGAGATCCAGACGGGCATGGGGCGGACGGGCCGGTGGTTTGCGTGGCAGAATTACGGCGTCGAACCGGATGCCTTCTCGCTTGCGAAGGGTCTTGGCGGCGGCTACCCGATCGGTGCGGTCGTCACGGCGCCCGGGCTGGCGTCGACCTTTCTGCCGGGCAGCCATGGCTCCACCTTCGGGGGTACGCCGCTTGCGTGCGCCGCCGCGCTTGCGGTCATCGAGACGATCGACGCCGAGGGGCTGCTCGAAAACGCCACGGCCCGGGGTGCGCAGTTCGTCGAGGGGCTCTCGAAGCTCCAGAAGAAGTACTCCTTCATCGCCGGCGTCCGCGGCATGGGACTGATGGTCGGACTGGTGCTCGACCGACCCTCCAAGCCCTTCGAGGCGCTGCTGCGGGACCGGGGGCTCATCGCTCTGGCCACGGGCGAGAACGTCATCCGGTTTCTGCCGCCACTCAACGTCACCGCCTCCCAAGTCCGCAAGGCGCTGCGGATTACCCGCGCTGCCTGCGCCGCGTTCGGGTGACGCCGGCCGGGCCGGACGGGCGAAAAGAAATCCAAAAAGAAGTGTTGCATTCCGGACGAACTGTGATACCGTCCCCACGCCTGCAGTCAGAAGAAGTCGCAGTGAGTTTGGTAGATTGTCAAACGCAGCCCGTGATCGTGCTCGGTGACAGTCAGAAACCTGAATGGTTCAGGAACATCCACTCGGCCTCCTGCCGCAGCGGTTAGGGAAGAGTACGGATCATGGCAACTAAGTTGTTCGTTGGTAACCTGTCGTTTGACACGACCGAGAGCGAGTTGCTCGAGATGTTCAAGCAGGCCGGTCAAGTCGTCAGCTGCGAGATCGTCATGGACAAGTTCAGCGGCCGCTCCCGCGGCTTTGGCTTCGTCCAGATGAGCACGCAGGAAGATGCCAACAAGGCGATCGCCCAGTTCCACGGCCAGAACGTCGGCGGCCGGGCCCTGACGGTCAACGAGGCGCGTCCCCGCGAGGAGCGTCCCCGTGGTGACTTCGGCGGTGGCGGCGGCGGATTCGGCGGCGGCGGCGGCGGCCGGCGCGATTTCGGCGGCGGTGGCGGCGGCGGTGGCCGCGGCGGCCGGCGTTAGAGCGCCCACCCCCAACGGGTGAAATGAAACGGGCGCCCCGGGAAACCGGGGCGCCCGTTTTGCTTGTCCGGCGCTCAGACCTTCGCCGGCACGACGAACGGGGCGCGGTACTCGCGTGTGAGCATGGCGTTGGCCTCGGCGTCGCGCGGGAAGGTCAGGGTGGCGGGGTCGAAATCGAGCGTTCGACCGAGCCGGTAGGCGATGTTCCCCAGATGGATCAGCGCGCAGGAGTGGAAGCCGTCCTCGATGCTGCGATTGTGCTCGGCCGGATCCGCCGACCGGATGGCGTTGGAAATCAGACAGCGGACAAGGAGGCGACGGCATGAGCAGGAAGCAGGGGCTCCGCAGCGCGGGGATGCGCCCGGCCGCGGCCCCTTCGCCGAGTCCAGCATGTCGCGGTCGA
>CAYXFW010000646.1:1934-2173 GCA_964464305.1 uncultured Verrucomicrobiota bacterium | reverse complement strand
TCATAACGAGGTCATTTGGAAGCGAACGGCCGTCAAAGGTGACGTGCGGCGGAAGTACGGTGCAGTCCACGATGCCGTGCTCTTCTACTCTCGTGGAGCAAGCTACTGGTTCGAGTCCGTGTTTTCAGTGCCAGGCGAAGACTATGCGGCAAGGTTCAAGTACGATGATGGCGATGGGCGCGGTCCATATCAAAGCGCACCGCTCGACAGTCCCAACCCGAGGCCGAATCTGACTTATG
>CAYXFW010000646.1:0-1924 GCA_964464305.1 uncultured Verrucomicrobiota bacterium | reverse complement strand
TTCAGTCCTCCCGCAAAAGGCTGGCGCGTGAGCTTGGATGTGATGAAAGCTCTCGATGCTGACGGAAGACTCATCTTTCCGCCAAACGCTACCGGACGAATCCGGCGCAAGGTCTACATGTCCGACCAGCAGGGGCCGAAAGTGCCAGACGTATGGACGGACATTGTTCCGCTGCAAGGTGCCGGTACAGAGCGCCTCGGCTATCCAACCCAGAAGCCGTTGGCTCTGCTCGAGCGGATCATCAACGCCTCGTGTCCGCCCGGGGGGCTGGTGCTGGACCCGTTCTGCGGCTGCGGGACGACGGTGGATGCGGCGCAGAAGCTCGGCCGGCAGTGGATCGGGATCGACGTGACGTTCCTGGCGATCAACCTGATGAAGCGGCGGCTGTTCGACGCCTACGGGGATGCGTGCAAGTTCGACGTGGTCGGGGAGCCGGAGAGCCTTCAGGACGCGCAGGTCCTTGCCGACTCCAACCCGTACCAGTTCCAGTGGTGGGCGCTCGACCTGGTCGGCGCCCGGCCGGTGGAGCAGAAGAAGGGGGCGGACCACGGGATCGACGGGAAGCTGGTCTTCCAGACGGACGAGCCGGGCAAGTTCGGCGCCGTCCTCTTCAGCGTGAAGGCGGGGAAGACGAGCGTGGCGCATGTTCGGGATCTCCGGGGGGTCGTGGAGAGGGAGAAGGCGGCCATCGGCGTCCTCATCACGATGCAGCAGCCGACCGGGCCGATGAAGACCGAGGCGGCCGGGGCCGGCTTCTACGAGTCGGCGACCTGGGGGAAGAAGTACCCGCGCCTCCAGATTCTCACGGTGGAGGAGCTGCTGGACAAGCGGACGGTGGACATGCCGCCGATCAAGCAGGTGCAGGCGACGTTCAAGAAGGCCGCGAAGGACAAGACGAAGAAGGCGCACGAGCAGGAGTTGGGGTTGTAGGTGGAAGAACACTTGTCGAGGAAGCTGGCATGAACGATAAGGGGGCCTAATGATCGCGAAGTTCAACATTGAACCGGTCAAACTCGTGTCGCTGAATCTCGACGCCGGCAACCCACGAATCGACCCCAGCGGCAACCAGATCGAGGCGCTGGCTAGGTTGTTCGCAACCGAACGCGACCACATTATTGGTCTGGCCAAGGACATTTCGGAGCACGGGCTCAACCCCTCAGATCTTCCCATTGTGACCCGCACCGGAGCACTCTTCACAGTCCACGAAGGTAACTGCCGGATTGCGGCTCTGATGTGCATGGCGGAACCGGCGAGGGCGCCTGAGCGGTTCCGCAGGCAGTTCGAGACGCTCTCCAAGTCAGCGCCGATTCCCGAAGATATCCTGTGCGTCGTCTTCGACTCGTTGGCGGACACCAGGCACTGGATCGAGATGAAGCATACAAACGCAAGGCTAGGCTCAACGAAGGGCTGGAGCCCACATCAGAAGGCGCGCTTCGACCTTAGACCAGACCCCACACATCAGCTTATGGAGTGGTATCGCGGGCGCGCGCCGACCGACCTCTACCAGCGGTACTCGGAAGGAAAGGCCTTTTCAAACATCGAGCGCCTTATCGAGGATCGCGACGCCCGCCCACGGCTCGGGGTGGATGTTGTGGCAGGGCGGATCATGAGGTTGGCTGACGAGGCTTCCATCGTTCGGTGGGTCTCCAGGGTCATTCGCGATTTCACCGAGCCTGCTCCAGAGAAGCGGAAGAAAGTGAGAGACATCTACAATAAAGAGCGCCGCTCAGCCTATCTGGATGAGATCGCAGCAGACCTTCCGGCAGACGGTAGCCGAGCAAGGGCGCCGGTAGCCTTGGAGGCGTCCGGCACGGCACAACCGGGCGAAACGCATGGGGGGGCACAACAGCCGTCGACAACGGCAAGCATGCAGACGGATCGCGCGACGCTGGTTCATCGGGGCGCGCGTTTCAATACTGGTCAA
>CAYXFW010000645.1:0-2176 GCA_964464305.1 uncultured Verrucomicrobiota bacterium | reverse complement strand
GGGCATCCCGGGTTCCCAGCGTCACGGCGGCAGGGCGGGGGGATTCGCCCGACGATTTCCGCGGCCGGTCGCTCAAGGCGTTCCTTCGTCAGAAGGAGCGGGACTACGTGCAGATGGTCATCGACAAGATGAACGGCGACAAGGAAGCGGCCGCCGTGGCCCTGAAGATCAGCCTGACGACCCTCTACCGCAAGCTGTCCCTCGGCGGAGACTGACCGCACTCTGCGGATCCCATGGGGATGGCGGGTAGGGCGGGGCGGCGCGCCCCGCCGATCGGCGGTTCCGTCCACAGCGTCATCGTCGGACAAGGATTGGCGACGCGCCCGGCGAGCGGATTTGGGCGAGTCTTTTTGTCTTTTCGAGACGCCCCGGAGTTGGTAGCGTCTACGTTTTGGACTTGATGCGCGGGTACCATGGGACCATGAGGATACTTTCAGGGATTCAGCCGTCCGGTAAGTTGCATATCGGCAACTACTTCGGAATGATGCAGCCGGCCCTTGAGCTTCAGGCTCGGGGCGAGGCGTTCCTGTTCATTGCCAACTACCACGCCATGACCACGGTGAGCGATCCCGAGGCGTTGCGGCGGGCGACGATGGACGTGGCGTTGGACTTCCTGGCGTGCGGGTTGGATCCGGAGAAGACGGCGTTCTACCGGCAAAGCGACGTGCCCGAGGTGTGCGAGCTCGCCTGGATGCTTTCGGTCGTGACCCCGATGGGACTTCTGGAGCGATGCCATTCGTACAAGGACAAGCTGGCGAAGGGGATCGCATCCAACCATGGGCTGTTCGCATACCCGGTGCTGATGGCGGCGGACATCCTGGCGGTGAAGGCGAACGTGGTGCCGGTTGGCCGGGATCAGAAGCAGCATGTCGAGGTCACGCGGGACATCGCGGTGAAATTCAACCTGCAGTACGGCGAGGTCTTCACGGTGCCGGAGCCGTCGATCCGCGGCGAGGTTGCCGTCGTGCCCGGGCTGGACGGGCAGAAGATGTCGAAGTCCTATGGCAACACGATCGAGATGTTCGGCGATCCCGCCGAGACCCGCCGCCGGGTCATGCGGATCGTGACGGACAGCCGCGGGCTCGAGGAGCCCAAGGATCCCGCGACCTGCAACCTGTTTGCGCTGTACCGGCTGTTCGGAACCGATCTCGAACGGACGGAGATGGAGGCGCGGTACCGCGCCGGCGGCCTTGGCTACGGAACGGTGAAGAAGGAGCTGCACGAGAAGATCGAGTCGCACTTCGCCCCCATGCGCCGGCGGCGCGAGGAACTGGCCGCGGCGCCGGACCACGTCGAGGCGGTGCTGCGTCGCGGGGCCGAGCGGGCCCGGGCCGTGGCGGGCGACACCCTGCGTGCGGCGCGCCGTGCCGTGGGGCTCGATTGACCGGGCACGCCGAATGAGCACCCAACCGCAGGATTACAAAGTCCGCCTCGACGTGTTCGAGGGGCCGCTCGATCTTCTCCTCTACCTGATCCGCAAGGAGGAGGTCAGCATCTACGATATTCCGATCGAGCGCATCACCGGCCAGTACATGCAGTATCTGGACATGATGCGGATGCTCGACCTGAACATCGCCGGCGAGTTTCTCGTGATGGCCGCGACACTCATGATGATCAAGAGCCGGATGCTGCTGCCGGTGGAGGAGCGCGCCGCGGTGGAGGACGAGGAGGAGGGCGATCCGCGCTGGGACCTCGTGCGGCAGTTGGTGGAGTACAAGAAGTTCAAGGACGCCGCGCAGTTCCTGCAGGTGCTCGAACACCGGCAGGAGGACGTCTTCACGCGCGACGCCGATCCGGAGGTTCCGGGGCCGACCAGCGAGGTGGCGCTGCAGGACGTCAGCCTGTTCGACCTGCTGGGCGCCTTCCAGAAGGCGCTGCAGCGCGTCGGCACCGAGGAGCTTCGCGAGATCTTCTCGGAGCGGTTCACGGTCGGGGAGAAGATCGACCATCTTCTGGACCTGATGCGGGAGCGCGACCAGGTGTCGCTGACCGAGCTGTTCGGGCGCATGCATTCGCGGCACGAGATCGTGGTCACGTTCCTGGCCATGCTGGAGCTGATCCGGCTGCGGCAGCTTTCGGTCGTCCAGGCGGGGCAGTTTGGGGAGATCATCATCCGGCCGGCCGCGGAAGGCTGACCGGTCGGAGAGGGCGGGGGATTCATCATGTCGGACGTCGA
>CAYXFW010000644.1:0-2179 GCA_964464305.1 uncultured Verrucomicrobiota bacterium | reverse complement strand
GGTGGATTCCACCGACCGCTTTCTGCGCCACAAGACGACGCGGCGGAACGTCTACGACCGGGCGCGCGCCGCCCATCCCGGCTTCGACGACGTCCTCCTCTGGAACGAGCGCGGCGAGATCACCGAGACGACCGTCGCCAACATCGCCCTTTGCATCGGCGGCGAGTGGATCACGCCCCCGGCGGACTGCGGCCTCCTGCGCGGCACGATGCGCGAGTGGCTGCTACGCCGCGGCACCCTCCGCGAAGGCGTCTTGAGGTCCGACGATCTCGGGCGCGCGACCGGAATCCGACTGCTGAACTCGGTCCGGGGCTGGATTCGCGTCCTTCCCGCGATCGTCCGCCCGACGGGTTCCGGCTCGACCTGACCGGCCGGAGCGATAGGATGCCCGGAGGGGGCATCATGAAAGCGTGGATCCGCTGGTTTGACCCGGATGGAAGCGGGGTGTCGTTGCGCACGGAGATTCTGGCCGGGACAACGACATTCCTGACGATGTCCTATATTCTGTTTGTCCAGCCAGCCGTTCTCTCGACCGACTTCGCCGGGAACCCGACCGGAATGGACCCGGGCGCCGTGTTGCTGGCCACCGCAGTATCCTCGGCAGTCGCCACGGCACTGATGGGACTGTGGGCACGCTACCCGATCGCCCTTGCCCCGGGCATGGGGGAGAATTTCTTCTTCGTGACGACGGTCATGGCCCTCGGCGCGGCCGGCGTGGCAGACGCGTGGCGGACGGCCCTTGCCGTCGTGTTCCTTTCCGGCCTTGCCTTCGTGGTCCTCTCCGCCTTCCGCATCCGCGAGGCGATCGTGGACGGCATCAGCCCCTCGATGTCCGCAGGCATTTCCGCGGGCATCGGGCTGTTCATGACCTTCATCGGGCTCAAGAGCGCCGGCATCATCACGGGCGCATCCGGCACGCTGGTGACGCTGAACCTCCACCTCGACGCCGCGGCCTTGTCGGTATTCGGCGCAGGTCTGGCGGTCGCAGCCGCGCTCCACGCGCGCAGAAAGCGCGGCGCCATCCTTGCGGGCATACTTGTTGCGTCGGCATTCGCCCTCGCTCTTGGGAAAATGAAGTTCGGCGGCATCGTCGGGCTGCCGGATGTCAAACACAACGCGATCTTCGAATTCGACTTCGCCGGGGCCCTGACGCTGAAGGCCCTGCCGTTCATCGTCGTGTTCCTCTTCATGGATATGTTCGACACCGTGGGCACACTGGTCGGGGTGACCGGCGCGGCCGGATGGAAGCAGGCAGGCAAGCTGCCCCGTGTCTCGCAGGCATTGCTTTCGGACGCGGTCGGCACGGTGGTGGGCGCCACGATGGGCACAAGCACCGTCACCAGCTACATCGAGAGCGCAACGGGCATCCAGGCGGGCGGCCGCACCGGGCTCACGGCGCTTGTCGTCGCGGCCCTGTTTCTTCTCGCGCTCCTTTTCAGTCCGCTGATCGCGATGGTCGCCGGGTATCCGCCGATCACGGCGCCCGCCCTCGTGATCGTCGGCGCTCTGATGATGCGCAACACCGCGCGCATCGCATGGGATGACCCCACCGAGGCACTACCCGCGTTCCTTGTCCTGGCCGGTATCCCCCTTTGCTTCTCCATCGCCGACGGACTGGCCCTCGGTTTCCTCGCCCATCCAGTCCTCAAGTTGCTCGCCGGCCGTGGCCGGGAGATCCGATGGCCCATGGCCGTCGTCGCCGTTACGATGGGCCTCTACTTCGTCTTCGTCCGCTCGCAGATCTGAGCCCACCCGTCACCCCCACGGTGAGCCGTCGAACATCCGACCGCAGAATGTCGATGGACAGCCCACCGTCCGTTGCAGCCGGTCGCGCCGAAGTGAAGGACCGGCAGGATCACAGGATGGGGGGAAGTGCGGCGGTATGGCGGTGTGGCAGTGTGGCGGTGCGGAAGGCGCGAGGGTCGAGGGAGAACACCGACGCGTGGCACATGTCGGTTCCGACCACCGCCCTCCGACCTCTGACCGCTGACCTCCGTCCGGTCGTCGGACTTCGGATCTCGGACCTCGGTCCTCGATCCTTCCGCCTACCGCCGCCGGCGGCGCAGGAGCCAGCCGGCGATGCCCATCAGGCCCATCAGACCCAGCGAGGCGGGCTCGGGGATCACCGTCAGCGTCACGTCGTTGGCGTTGTACTGGATCTCGAACTGGTTCACGCCGC
>CAYXFW010000643.1:0-2181 GCA_964464305.1 uncultured Verrucomicrobiota bacterium | reverse complement strand
GCTGGGTGACTCGCGCGGCTGGCGGGGGTGGAGCGTCCGTTCCCGTACCGCCCGAGATGCCCTCCGCGTTGCGGTGGTGGACGATCGAGGACTTCATCGAACACTTCGCCCTGCTGCATGAGCAGTGCTATGCGAAGAGGGGCCGGAAGCCGCCGGTGGTGCATACGATCGGGTACGCCATCGACGACGAGGGCGGCGCGTTCCTCCAGGCCTTCACGAAGAAGTACAGCGGCGCATACCGCCGCCTCAGCAAGATCTAGCGCCCCGGTTGCTACTGGCAGTTCCGGCCGGCCGCTCCTGTCCCGCCGCGTCCTCGACTGCGGTTAGGGCAGGCGCTGGCCGGTGGTCGTGGAGGCGAGGGAGACGCTCTTGATGCCCTTCAGGGCGCGCAGGCGCTCGGTCAGGTGGCCGATCTCCGCGGGCCGGCCGCGCACGGCGACGATCTCCAGGCAGTTGTCGTGGTCGAGGTGGAAGTGCTGCGTGGCGAGGATGTGGTGGTGGAAGTCATGCTGGACGGCGTTGATCTTCCGGACCACATCCGAGAGGTGGTGGTCGTAGACGAGGATCAGGGCGCCCGCGACTTCCTGTCCCCCGGCCCATTCCTTGGCGATGAGGCTCTGCCGGATCAGATCGCCGACCGCCTTGGAACGCGTGGGGATCTTCTGCTCGGCGATGTGCCGGTCGAAGGTTCGAACCAGGCTCTCGTCCAGCGATACACTGAAGCGCGTCAACTTTGACATGAGCGTCTCCTTGGAGGGTCCGGCAGCCTACTTGGCGGGAGCCACGGCTTTCGCGGCGCCCTCGCCGGCGGCGGGTTCGGGGTCCAGTGGCCGCCCATGGATGTCCATTGCGGCGAGGCGGCGCAGATGGGCCTCGACGCGCGCCCGGAACGAGGTCCAGTCCTTCTTCGCGGCGGGAGTCCATCCGGTCTCGGCGATCGCAGCCAGGCGGGGCTGTGCCATGTAGTGCAGGTGCTTGGGTGTCGCGATGTACTCCGACCACAGGTTGCCCTGCACGCCGAGAATATGCCGGTGCTTGTCCGCGGGCAGTTCGGCGGGGAGGGGATCGAAACCATAGACGGTCTGCAGGGGAAGGAATCCGCCGATCGCGTCCGGCTCCTTGACCTTGTCGCGGCTCTGGTAGTAGTCGAGATAGCAGTGCGTGGTGGGGGACATGACAACGTCGTGTCCCTCGGTGGCGGCGGCGATGCCGCCCTTCACGCCGCGCCACGACATCACCGCGGCATTGGGGGCCAGCCCGCCCTCGAGAATCTCGTCCCAGCCGATCAGCCGGCGGCCCTTCGCATTCAGAAATTTCTCGATGCGCCTGACAAACCAGCTTTGCAACTCGTGCTCGTCCTTCAATCCCTCCGACTTGATCCGGGCCTGGCACTTGGCGCAGACCTTCCATCGGTCCTTGGGGCACTCGTCGCCGCCGATATGGATGAACTCGGACGGGAAAATGTCGAGCACCTCGGTGAGGACGTCCTCCAGGAGGGCGAAGACCTGGTCGTTGCCTGCGCAGAAGACGTCGGTCTCGATACCCCACTTCGTCCGCACCTCGAACGGCCCGCCCGTGCACGAGAGCTCCGGGTAGGCGACGAGTGCGCCCATCGCATGGCCGGGCATTTCGATCTCCGGCACGAGGGTGATGTGGAGCGCGCGCGCGTAGGCAACCAGCTCGCGAAGCTGGGCTTGCGTCAGGAAGCCGCCGTAGGGCGTGCCGTCGCCGCGTTTGCGGTCGCCGATCACGGGGGACTCCTTCCGGACCGACCCGAGGGCGGTCAGCTTCGGGTGCTTCTTGATCTCGATCCGCCAGCCCTGATCGTCGGTGAGATGCAGGTGAAGAACGTTCTGCTTCTGCAGCGCCATCATGTCCAGGAACTGCTTGAGCGTCGGAAGGTCGAACATGTGCCGGCCCACGTCTACCATCGCGCCCCGCCATGGAAAGCGCGGCATGTCGCGGACTTCGATGCCCGGGAGGGTCCATGCGACGCCCTTCTGCGCCGTCCGTGCAAGAGCCTGGGGAGGGAGTAACTGGCGGATCGTCTGGATCCCGCGGATCAGCCCGGCCGGTTGCGGCGCGGCCAGCGCGACGCCGGCCGGCGCGACGGAAAGCGTGTATCCCTCCGCGCCGAGGTTCGCGAGCCCCGCGTCGATGCGAACTGAAATCGTTCCGTCC
>CAYXFW010000642.1:0-2186 GCA_964464305.1 uncultured Verrucomicrobiota bacterium | reverse complement strand
CCATGTGGCCGATCTCTCCCTGGCCGGGTTCGGCCGGCGGGAGATGCAACTGGCCGAGCACGAAATGCCGGGACTGATGGCCTTGCGCGCGAAGTTCGGGAAGTCCAAACCCCTCCGCGGCGCCCGGATCACCGGGTCGCTGCACATGACCATCCAGACGGCCATGCTCGTCGAGACCCTCCAGGCCCTTGGCGCCAAGGTCCGCTGGGCGAGCTGCAACATCTTTTCCACCCAGGACCACGCGGCCGCCGCCCTCGCCGTCACGGGAACGCCGGTCTTCGCCTACAAGGGGGAAAGCCTGGAGGAATACTGGGATTTCACCGACCGCATCCTCGACTGGGGCGGGGGCAAGGGACCGAACATGATCCTCGACGACGGCGGCGACGCGACGCTGTTCGTCCACCTGGGCGTGCAGGCCGTCGAAAACCCGGCGGTCCTCAACGGCCCCTACGGCAGCGAAGAGGAGCGCGTGCTCAAGGCCCAACTCCGCAAGGCGCTCCGGCGCGACCGGACCCGCTTCGTCCGGATGGCGAAGGAAATCCGCGGCGTCAGCGAAGAAACGACCACCGGCGTTCACCGCCTCTACCAGATGTTCGAGAAGGGCCAGCTCCTCTTCCCGGCGTTCAACGTCAACGACTCGGTGACCAAGTCCAAGTTCGACAACATCTACGGCTGCCGGCACTCGCTGGTCGACGGCATCCTGCGCGCCACCGACGTCATGCTCTCGGGCAAGGTCGCCGTCGTCGCGGGCTACGGCGACGTGGGCAAGGGCTCCTGCCAGAGCCTCCGCAGCCAGTGCGCCCGCGTGGTCGTCACCGAAATCGACCCCATCTGCGCCCTCCAGGCGGCCATGGAGGGGTACGAGGTCATGACCATGGACCGCGCCTGCGAGATCGGCGACGTCTTCGTCACCGCCACCGGCTGCTGCGACGTGATCACCGAGCGGCACATGCGCCGCATGAAGCACCAGGCGATCGTCTGCAACATCGGTCACTTCGACAGCGAGATCCAGGTCGACGCACTCCGCAAGTACACCTGGGAGGAGATCAAGCCGCAGGTCCACAAGATCACCTTCCCCAGCGGTCGCAGTATCCTGATGCTCGCCGAGGGACGGCTCGTCAACCTCGGCTGCGCCACCGGCCACCCGAGCTTCGTGATGTCCAACAGCTTCACCAACCAGGTCCTCGCCCAGATCGAACTCTACGCCAACCCCGGCAAGTACCCGGTCGGCGTCTACCGTCTCCCGAAGCGCCTCGACGAGGAGGTCGCCCGCCTCCACATCGAGCGCGTCGGCATCCAACTCGAACGGCTGAGCCGGAAGCAATCGAAGTACCTCGGCATCCCGGCCATGGGACCGTTCAAGCCGGAGCACTACCGGTACTAGAAGTTCCACGTTCCAAGTTTCAAGTTTCAAGTTGGTGCGAAGGACTTGAAACTTGGAACCTGAAACTTGAAACTCCTCCCGTGCGCTGGCTCGTCACGACAACGAAGATCGGAGGCCGGACGACCCGCCGCTACCTCGACTGGCTGGAGGCGGGCGGCGTAGGCTGCGTCGTTGCGGACGCCACCGACCCCGAACCCGCCGACGCTGCCATCTGCGACGCGCTGCTCCTGAGCGGCGGCGGCGATATCATGCCCTCGGAATACAACCAGACGGAGCGCTGTAAACTCAAGAATCCGAATCCCGACCGCGATCGTATGGAACGCGAGTGGATCCGCCGTTTCCGGAACGCAGGCAAACCCGTCTTCGGCGTCTGCCGGGGGCTTCAGGTCCTCTGGGTGCACTTCCATGGAATCCTGATCCAACATCTGGACGGAAACGTTCCAGGCATTGGACAGGGCGAGAAGCATGAAAAGGACGGCACGAAGGACTCGAAACACCGCGTAGTGTGGACGCCCGGCACTCACCTCGCGGAGGCCTGCGGTACGGCACCGACGGTCAACAGCTCGCATCATCAGGCCGCCGACCCGGCCCGGCCGGTCGCGGAACTGCGCGTGGCCGCCCTGTCCCCCGCCGGAGTCATCGAAGCGATCGAGTCCACCGACGGTCCGCCGGTCTCGGCCGTCCAGTGGCATCCCGAGCGCAGGCCCGACCCGGTCGATCCGGCCCGAGCCGCCCTGCTCCGCCACTGGATCTCCCTCGCGTCCGCGGGCGGCACCTGAGCGCCGGCGCCCCCATCCGTGCG
>CAYXFW010000641.1:0-2187 GCA_964464305.1 uncultured Verrucomicrobiota bacterium | reverse complement strand
CGAGGGGCTTGGTGAGCACGAGAATGTCGCCCGCGCGCGCTGCGCCGCGGAGGACCGCGCGGTCGGGATGGATCAGCCCCGTGATCGCGAAGCCGAGCTTGATCTCCTCGTCCTGCCAGCTGTGGCCGCCGACGAGCGCACATCCCGCCTCGTCGAGCTTCTCCCGTCCGCCGAGGATCATTTCCGCCAGCACCTCGCCGTCGAGGTCGTCGATCGGGAACCCGACCACCGAAAGCGCAGTCACCGGACGCCCGCCCATCGCATAGACATCGCTGACGGAGTTCGCCGCCGCGATGCGGCCGAAGAGACGGGGGTCATCCACGCATGGCGTGAACACGTCCACCGTCTGCACCAGGGCCATGTCCTCCGAGATGCGGTACACGCCCGCGTCGTCGCCGGCCGACGCGCCCACGAGCACGTTGGGGTCGGCCAGCGGCGGCAGGCGTCCCAGCAGGCGCAGGAGGTCGGCCTGGCCGATCTTCGAGGCGCATCCGGCCTTTCGGACATGGCGCGTCAGCGCAACGGGGCCGGATGCGACGGGCATCTTCTCGCCGGCGCACGGGCAGACATTGTGGAGGCGGAACGTGTCGCACGGACAGGCCTGGCGAGTGTTGCAGACGCAGTGGCCGAGCCGCACCGACCGCGACATCACCGCCTTGCGCCGCCGAAGGTCGACAACGCTCACGCGGCGCCTCCAGCGGAAAGCGCCGAGGCCAGCGCACGGGCTGCGATGTCATTCTCGCCGTCGAGCATGGTGCGTACGTCCAGCAGCACGTCGTCATCCTGAATCCGGCCAATCACCGGCGGATCGTTTCGCCGGAGCCGGCGCAGGAGTTCGGTGGCAGGCAGTCCCGGCTGCCGGGCGGCAACGGCGAAGGAGGGGATCGGGTGTCCCGGCAGCGATCCGCCGCCCGTCGTGGCCTCGGAGGCGACGACGCGCAACGCTTCGGTCGGAGCGCCCGCGGCGACGGCCGAGGCCGCGAGAGCGCGGGCGCGGGGACCGAGGGAGGCGGCGGGTAGCGTCAGCATGCGCCAGGTCGGGTTCGTCTCCGTCAGACGTTCGGGTTCGAGGAACAGGCGGAGCGTACGCTCGAGCACCAGGTCCGTCATCTTGCCCACGCGCAGCATGCGGGTGAGCGGATGTTTCTTGATCTTCGCGATTACGGCTGCGCGGCCGACCAGGATGCCGGCCTGGGGGCCGCCGATCAGTTTGTCGCCGCTGAACAGGGCCAGATCGACGCCGGCGCCGATGCTCTCCGGAACGGTCGGCTCGTGGGGCAGCCCGAACCGGGTCAGTTCCACCAGCGCGCCACATCCCAAGTCGTCGATCACAAGCAGGTCCGGCCGCGCGGCCTTGAGCTTCACCAAGTCCGCCACGGGGACATCCTTCGTGAAGCCGACGATCCGGTAATTGCTCGGGTTGACCCTCATCAGCGCCGCCGTCCGCTCGTTCAGCGCGGCCTCGTAGTCGCGAAGATGGGTCTTGTTCGTCGTTCCGACCTCGACCATGACGGCGCCGGATTGGCGGATGCAGTCCGGCAGCCGGAACGAGCCGCCGATCTCGATCAATTGTCCGCGCGAGACGACGACCTCGCGTCCCGCGCAGAGCGCCGCCAGGGCGAGAAGCGTCGCCGCCGCGTTGTTGTTCACGACCAGCGCCGCCTCGGCGCCGGTCAGGCGGCACAGGAGCCTCTCGCTCATGGCATGCCGTTTTCCGCGCGCCCCGGTATCGAGGTCGATCTGCAGGCTGCAGCAGCGGTCGAGGTCCGCCAGGGCCGCGACGGCCGACGGCGCCAGCACCGCGCGTCCGAGATTGGTGTGGAGGATCACGCCCGTCGCATTGACCACCGGGCGCAGGCGCTGGAACTCGTCCCGCGTCAGCCACGCGGTCGCGCGCTCGACGATGGCCGGAAGCGCATCGGAAGGGGGATTCATCGCGGGATCCTGCGAGCGGCCGGGCCGGCGGCCCGGCCCTACCCTTGACTTGGCAGGGGGAGTGAGTAGGGCGATGCCGCTGGCGTCGCCGGTCCCCGGATCCCTGCGCATCTCGTCGATCGCCGCCCGGATCCCATCGACCGCGCGGTGGTGGGGGTATTCGTCGAGCAGCCCCCGCGCCGCATCTGACCGAAGGACCTCATCCACGGAAGGCAGCCACGCCCTGGACCTGGCGGCCGGTCCGGCATTCCC
>CAYXFW010000640.1:0-2194 GCA_964464305.1 uncultured Verrucomicrobiota bacterium | reverse complement strand
CTCGCACGCAATCCATGATAATTCAGTTGGTGCTGCGTCTCGGCGTGTCCCCTATTCGTCTCAGGAGCCCTTATGCGACTTCTCGCCCTCATCGCCCTGATCCCCGCGTTCCTGCTCGCCGCCACTCCTTCCACCGCGCCATACGCCGACCCTTCCTACGAAGAAATGCGCAAGCATCTCCCCGACTACTCCGAAAACACCACCGGACTCCTCGGCCCGTTCATCTGGTCCCGCGCCCTCGACCTCGGTGAGGACGCTCGCTTCTCCAACGCCGACGGGCGGCCTGACCCCAAGGGCGATCACCTCTGGGTCTACCAGTTCAATCGCTCGGCCCGCAAGAAGGGCTTCACAGAATTCGCCCACGCCCGCAACAACTTCGTCGCCGCCGACCCTGACCTCGCCTTTGCCGTGCAGCCTTCGTATTTCCTCCACAACACGCCGGCCCCACACAACTCCAAGATCGTCTTTGGCTATGTCCAGAACTCCCTGGACAACCCGGCCTTCCTCCACGGCGACAACTGCGACCTCGCCCACCTCGCCAACGGCGACCGAGTGGTTGTCTTCTTCCCCGTCCGCAAAGACAACAACACCGACGGCAATGACCAGAACAATTACTACGTCAATCCGCATTATGCCGCGCAAACGCCCTGCGTCATCGAGTTCAAGAAGCACGAGATGATCCACTACGAACACTTCCGCCCCGGCAACCTTGCCCCGCGCATCCTTTTCGACCTGCAGCCGTATTTCTCGGGCGACAAGAAGCTCAATCCCGCCACCAGCAAGCCCATCATTCGCTTTGACATCGACGGCAAGGGCGGCTGGACCCTGCGCATCAAGCGCGACGGCACGCGGGGCATAGCGGACCTCGCCGATGACTCCGCCTACGACCACGTCTTCACCAGCAGTTCGCCCGGTGCCAGAAAGTACACCGTCGATGTGACCAACGAAAATTCCGCATGGGCCCTTTCGGTCTTCTCCCCCGGCGGTGCCCCAACTGACTCCTCCGAACTCCTCCTCCGACTGCTCCCCTTCAGCCGCACCACCGGCAAGCCCGTTGCCTTTCCGCCCCGCGCTAAGCGTGTCCACGACGTCCCGCTTGGGGGCCTCGGCAAAGCCATCGGCAAGTAATCACGAGCCGTGGCGGAGCGATCTCCCGCTGGAGCAAGCAAATGGCCCACAGAAAGGAAGACTCTATGAGAACGATCAACGTCGTCTGTTTCATCGCGATCCTGGCCGCGGCGCGCTGGGCTCGTGCGCAGGAGGGAGTTGTCCCGCCGGTCAAGGTGGTCGAGCAGACGGCGACGCGCCCGATGGCGGTCGCGGACTACGCGACTGACCAGCGGCAACCCAAGTCGATGTATCCCGACAAATCCAGCATCCGGGAGATCGATCACACCTTCCCGTTGGTGAAGCTGAGTAACGGACTCATCGAGGTGCAGGTTGTCCCGACGCTGGGCGCACGGGTGTTGAATGCCGTGGACCTGAAGACCGGGCGGTCATTCGCCGGCACCACTGAGGCGGAAGGGTTTGAGAAGCCGCTGCAGGACTACATCGGCTGGAACGCGGGTTATATCGAGGCGTCATTCCCCTACTTCGAGCATGGAATCGGCGTGCGGCAGCCCGCTGGGTATAGGGTGGTGCGTGCCGCCGATGGGTCGGCCACGGTGGCGATGGACATGCGGTTCACGCAGCACCAGGACGTGCGCCACATGGGTCGCTATGGGCGTTACTCGCAGCGCATCCTCTCGGTGCTGGTGACACTGCGTCCGGGAGAGAGTCGCTACACCGCGACGTATCGCCTCGACAACCCGAACCCGACCCGCCGGGGTGAGAGGTTGTGGACGGACATCATCTTGCATGCCGACAAGTTCGACGGCGACCACATTCTCTATCCTGCGGGATACATCATGCCCCACGGAGGAGCCACCGTCGCACCGTTCTATGCCGAAGGCGGCAAGCGCCAGTGGGTGAACGTATCCCATTTCGGGCTCTTCTCCGAGCACGGCTTTCTGGGCGTCTACTCGCCCCAGCGCGACACCAATTGCCTGATCGTCAAGGACCCCAGAGAATGCCCGGGATTGAAGGTGTATACGCCCAATAGCGAAGGCGGCAAGATGGAGTTGTGGGTTGGGAGCACAACGCTCTTCGAAGACCCGGGGCGGCTGCTGGACCCCTACGTGCCCATCCAGTACAC
>CAYXFW010000639.1:701-2200 GCA_964464305.1 uncultured Verrucomicrobiota bacterium | reverse complement strand
TCCTGATGATCAACGATGGAACGTCCCAGGCCCATGGGACGACGGCGGACTACATTGAGTTGGTGAAGGGGCTGCAGGACGCCGGCGTGCGGGTCGACGGCATTGGCGTTCAGTTCCACGCCTACAACCGGCCCGCGATGCTCAAGGGGGAGACTTTGGCGCCGGCGGTGCTGTTCGAGGTCTACGACCGCCTCGGCCGGCTCGGCCTGCCGCTGTACGTCACCGAGATCACGATCCCCGGCACCGGAGACCGCGGCGCAGACTTGCAGGCGGCGATCGTGGAGAACATCTATCGTCTCTGGTTCGCTACGCCGCGGATGGCCGGCCTGACGTGGTGGAATCTCGGCGACGGGACCGCCTACGAGAACGAGAACAAGGTGCTGGGCGGACTGCTCGACGACGCGATGTTCCCAAAGCCGGCCTACCGCGCGCTCGACCGGCTGATCAATCAAGAGTGGAAGACCCGCGCGACCCTGACGGCGGCCGCCGACGGAACGGCGCGGTTCCGCGGCTACCACGGGAAGTACTCGGTCCGGGTTCGATCCGGTGATATCGTCCAGGTGTTCGCGTTTGACCTGAAGAGCGGCGGCGGCGAAGCGCGCGCGGAGTTCCGTCTCGGCGGACCGGCGCCGGCCGCCCCGGCGGGTCCCGCGCCATGAAGAAGGGGAGTCCCTGATGTCGGAACCGCATGTCCGAGTTCTGGCCGACGGCCTCGATTTCCCCGAGGGGCCGGCGTTCGATGCCTCCGGCGATCTCTGGTGCACCGAGTTGAAGGCCGGGAATCTCGTGCGGTGGCGCGGAGGTTCGGTGGAGCGCTTCCATGTCGGCGATGCCGTGAACGGCTGTGCCTTCGACCGCGCGGGAAGGCTGTGGTTCACCGACTCGCAGCGGAACGTGCTCGGCCGCTTCGATCCTGCGACGGGCGTCGCGGAGACGGTGCTTGCCGAGGCCGGAGGCGAGCGGCTGAACCGGCCAAACGATCTCGCCTTCGATCCGGCCGGGAATCTCGTGGTGTCCTGCCACGGGGACGGCCGGACCGAACCGACCGGCTGGCTGTTCGTGCGCACGCCCGACGGCGCCGCGCGCGTCGTCAGCCGGGAGAAGTACTTCACCAACGGCATCGCGTTCCCGGCCGACGGCTCGTTTTTTATCTTTGCCGAGACCTACCGGCACCGGCTCTGGAAGGCGCAGTGGGACCCGGTCGCGGCGCGGATTGTCCACGAGGAGCCGTGGGCGCACATCGGCGGGCCGATCGGACCCGACGGCATGGCGTTCGATGCGGATGGAAACCTGTTTGTGGCGGTGTTCGACATGTCGAAGCTCGTGGTCGTTTCGCCAGCCGGGGAGATCGTCGATACGGTGAACCTGCCGGTGAAGCGTCCGACGAACTGCGCGTTCGATCCGGCCGGCCGGCTGGGGCTGGTTATCACGGACGCCGACCGCGGGTGCCTGATGTCGATGGCGGTGAACCGAAGGGGAGGCCCGGTTTTCCGGGGCTG
>CAYXFW010000639.1:0-691 GCA_964464305.1 uncultured Verrucomicrobiota bacterium | reverse complement strand
GGAATCCTTGAAAGACCTGTTCTCGCTGAAGGGCCGTCGCGCGCTGGTGACGGGATCGAGCCAGGGCATCGGCCGGGCGATCGCGCTGGGGCTCGCCGAGTACGGCGCGGACGTGATGATCCACTACGCATCGAACGTCGCCAAGGCCGAGGCTGCCCGCCGGGAGATCGAGTCGCTGGGCGTGAAGAGCGGCATGGTGGCGGCCGACCTGGCGGACCCGGGCGCCGCGGTCGGGCTGCGCGATGCCACCCGCGCGGCGATCGGCGATCCGGACATCGTGGTGCTGAATGCCTCGGTTCAGATCCGCCGTCCCTGGCAGGAGGTCACGCCCGCCGAATACCGCGTGCAGGCCGACACCAACTTTGCCTCGTGTCTTTGGGCCATCCAGGCCTTTGCACCCGCGATGCGCGAGCGGCGGTGGGGACGCTTCGTGACGGTCGGCAGCGTGCAGCAGGCGCGGCCGCATCCCGAGATGGTCGTCTACTCGGCCCTCAAGCTGGCGCTGGTCAACCTGGTCCGGAGCCTTGCGCCCGACCTGGCCCGGGATGGCATCACCATCAACAACCTCGCTCCCGGCGCGATCGAAACAGGCCGGAACGAGAAGGTCCTGGCCGACGAGGCGTACCGTCGCAAGGTCGAGTTGAAGATCCCGGTCGGTTACATTGGCGAACCGCGCGACTGCGCCGGGCCC
>CAYXFW010000638.1:0-2203 GCA_964464305.1 uncultured Verrucomicrobiota bacterium | reverse complement strand
AACGTGTCCGGCACGTCCCGCAGTTCGGAGGGATAGACATGGATTCCGCCGAGCGCAACGACGTCCCCGGGGAACCCCACGCCGAGGATGCTCACGACCTGGGTCAGGCAGTGCGGGTAGAGATCCGTCACGGGGCCGCCCGCGTAGTCCTCGAAGAGCCGCCAGCGGAAGAGACGGTCGACGCTGAACGCGCGCTTCGGCGCATCGCCCAGAAACGCCTCCCAATCGAGATCCGGCCCCGGCTTCGCATTCGGGTCGTCCACGGGCATCCCGCGCTCGCCGAAGTCGCCGACGCGGAAGAATCCCGTCTCCCCGAAGAGAGGCTTGCCGATCAGGCCCTCCCGGACCAGCGCCTTCATCTGGTGCCACGCGGAATCGCTCATCGCCTGCGTGCCGATCTGGAGACAGCAGGGGGAGGCGGCCGCGGCGTCGGCGAGCTTCTTTGTCAGTTCGAATTGCCGCCAGTGCGTGACGGGTTTCTCGCAGTAGATGCCCTTGCCCGACTGCAGCGCGTCGAGAGCCTGGTAGCCGTGATGGTGGTCCGGCGTCGCGATGCAGACGACGTCGACATCCCTGTCCGCCAGCAATTCGCGGTGGTCGGCGTAGTCGCGGACCATGCCGAACTGCTCCTTCTTCTTCAATCGGCGGGGCCGGTAGATATCGCAGACGGCGACATGATCGACCGCCATGCCGGCCTCCTTGAGGTGCTTGACCATGCCCATGTGCGCGCCGGAGCGCCCGCCGGCGCCGATGAAGCCGACGCCGATGCGGTCGTTGGCGCCGAGGACCTGGCCGCGGGCGATGTAGGGCGCGGCCAGCGCGCCGGCCGCGGCGGTGCGGAGGAAGGCGCGGCGGTTCAGCGCCGGCCGCGGGGTGGGGGGATTCTTCATGGAGGGTCCTTTCGTCGTCGTGTTGTCCGGGTTCATGCCTTGAGGATCTGGTCCAGCGTCCAGGGATCCCGCATCGGGCGGGACATCTGTCGCGCGGCGTCCGGGTCGCCGACGATCGTCTCCTTCACCGGGTCCCATGCGATCGGGCGGCCGGTCCGGATGGCGATGTCCGAAAGATGGCAGGCGATGTCGGACCGCACGGCGGAATGGAGGTCGTCAATCGGGCGCTTCTTTGCGAGCGTCGATTCGATGAAGTTGCCGATCTGGTCAAGGCTGACCTCGAGCCGCTTCGGGCCGGGATTCTTGCCCTTCTGGAGCAGGGCTTCGGGGAACGCCTTCCAGCCGTCACGGGAGACGCGCACCCAGCCCTCGGTTCCGACGAACAGCGTGCCGTGGCCGCCCTCGATGCCCGGGTGCAGCTTGGGGCGGAGCGCGGCGGCGGTCTGGCTGTCCATGAACCGGAGCGGGAGGCCGTCGGCATAGGTCGCGGTCACGTTCCAGTGGGTGAGGGTGTCGAACAGGCCCCCGGTCGGGACGGTGCCGGTGCCCTCGTAGCGGACCGGGATCGCGGGGTGGCCGGCGTTGTCGGCCCACCACTGGAGCATGTCCATCGGATGCGCGCCCCAGCCGGCGATGAAGCCGATCGCGTAGTCGTAGATGTGGAAGATGCCGTTGCGGTTCGACTGCACGAGGCAGCGGTCGTGGCAGAAGGGCTTCCTCGGGGCCGGCCCGAGCCACATGTCGAAGTCGAAGCCCTCGGGGACGGGCAGTTCCGGCGTGGCGCTTCCGCCCGATTCGCCCGCCGGCGCCCACACGTGGACGGCCTTCACGTCGCCGATGTGACCGTTGAGAACCAGCTCGATGCCCATGCGGACGTGCTGGATCGACCGCTGCTGGGCACCGTACTGAAACGTGCAGCCGAACGTATCCGCGATCGCCCGCGCCTTGAGGTCCTGTTCGATGCAGATGCCCAGCGGCTTCTCGGTATACATCGCCTTGCCGGCCTTCGCAGCGAGGAGCGAGATCGGCACGTGCCAGTGGTCGGCCGTCGCGATGTGGACGGCATCGACGTCCGGCCGGGCCAGCACCTCGCGAAAATCGGCGAACGAGGGGCATCGGCCGTATTTTTCCGACGCGGCTTCGCGACGGCTGCGGATGGGATCGCAGACCGCGACGATCTGCGACTTCCCGTGGCGGCTGTACTGGACACCATAGCCGGCCCGGCTCCCGCATCCGATCAGGGCGACGCCGACCTTTCCGCTGGGGGGCGTCTGCCCGGCGCCGCCTAGAACCCGCATCGGCACGATCGCCGG
>CAYXFW010000637.1:0-2203 GCA_964464305.1 uncultured Verrucomicrobiota bacterium | reverse complement strand
GATTTCGGCCGCCTTGACGCCCTGCGGACCGGGGGCGCTCAGATAGGCGATGCGCCCGTCCGATCCGACGACCACGGCCCTCGCGGGCCATGCGCGGAATGCCAGCTGCGCTGCATCCTGCATATTGTCGATCAGGCAGGGAAACGTGATGCCCAGCGACCGGACGCAGTCGAAGGCGATGGAGGCCCTCTCGACCTCGTTGGTGGGAGTTCTGTAGACCACGCCGGCGCGCCGATTGGCTTCGGTTTGCCGGCCGTCATCGGGATGGGCCTCGCGCACGTAGACGAACCGGAACTCCGCACGGTCCTTGTACCGCCGGTACAAGCGCTCGACGGCAGGAGCCGCCGCGCGAAACGGGGGTCACGTGAAACTGGAGAAGATCAGGACCACCGGCCGCTTCTTTGAGTGATCGACCATCCACTCGCGGGTTTCGCCGAGCTTCGCGCCGTCGCCGCGCGTGTCGAGCCGTTGCATCTCGATTTTCGGGACGGCATCGCCCACGGCGAGAGCGCGAGGTGCCTGGGCGACGGCCGCCGAGGTGCAGAAGGCACCGGCGGTGAGCATCGCCCCGAGGAAGAGCATCCGGGATTCATCTTTCATACTCAAACAACGCAGGACACCCGTCGAACATTGTCCGGCCACGCCGGTTCGTGCCACTCAGACCCTGACGCTAGGAACCCGGCTTCGGCTTGCTCGTGCAGCCCAGCGTGCAGTCGTGGCAGACGACGCAGTCGGCGTGGCGGCTGGCGGGGAGGCCGACGGACAGGCGGTCGAAGGGCGCCACGTCGGTGGGACAACGGTCCAGACACAGTTCGCAGCCCGTGCACCGGGTCTTCAGCGGTCCCACACGCCACAGGGAAAAATGGTTCGACGCGGCCATCAGTGCCCCGATCGGGCAAATGACCCGGCAGAAGAACCGGGAGGCCCAGATGCACGCGCCGAAGACCGTCAGAGCGATGCCGATCTTGAGCGCCATCGACGCCGTCACGACCTTGGTGACGCCCGTCAGCAAGTTGGGAATCGTCACCTGGATCGCGGTCGGCGGGCACCAGCGACAGAAGGACGCCTGCGTCAGTTCGCCCCAGAGGAACGGGAACAGGAACACCATCAGAACCAGCACGGCGTACTTGATCCAGCCCGCCCACCGTGGCAGAGAGATCTTGCGCGTGGGGATGCGGTGCAACCAGTCCTGGATCGTGCCGAACGGACAGACCCATCCGCAGAACATCCGTCCGACCAGCGCGCCAACGAGCAGCAGCATGCCCGCGATCAGCAACGGAAACACCCGGTAGCCGGCGTAGTGCGACAGCATTCCGATCGGGCAGCCGAAAATCGCCAGCGTGCAGGAGTGGCAGTTCATCACCGGCAGGCACATCCACTTCGCCTGCCAGTGGGCCAGGGACCCGGTCGACAGGTTGAGTCCGACCATCGACACGGCCTGCACCCAGGGCCGCCACCGGTTGCGGGGCGCCTTCGCCTTGCCGCCTGGCCCGCTCACCGTGTCCCTCCGTAGGCCGCGGGAGGAACGGACACCACGGATTTCACGGATACCACGGATGAAGACGAGGAAGGGGTGGGACCGGCAAGGGAATGGACCCGTATGGACCCGACGAAGGCCGCCGGATGACCGGGAAGCCTTCCGGCACGACATCCTGCCGATCCTGTCATCCTGTCCAACATTCGAAATCCTGCAATTCGGGGCATGTTTCGACGTGAATCCGTGCCATCCTTGGAATCCGTGGTGCTCTCTGGCCCGCCCACCGGGCGGACCGTGCAAGGTCTACAGTCAGGTGGGGCACGCGCGCTTGCCCGGAGGCTGGCTGCGATCGTAGGTCGAAAACAGCCGGCCTTTCGCGCGGCTGGACTCGACGCCGGAGAAGGTCGCGTCGGCGTTGAGCTGCTTCTCCGAGATACGGATGGGATCGTCGATGCCGAACTCGGCGGCACCCTTGTCATGGACGACGTGCATGCGGCCGAGTCCGGCCGCAATCGCCGCGAAGGCCAGCGCGGCCGCGACACCGCCGACCCACCGCATCCGCCGTTCAAACCCCTCTGTCATGCCTGCCGCCTTCCCACGTCAAACCAGCCGCTGCTCCCACCCGGGGAGGAGCCGGCGCGCATTCTGGACCCGAAGGGTGACCTTGCGCAAATCAAGAAAATCGAGGATCGACATCGCGTACTTTCTGGAGACGCCGAGATGCTC
>CAYXFW010000636.1:0-2214 GCA_964464305.1 uncultured Verrucomicrobiota bacterium | reverse complement strand
TGGGCCGCGCCCCAGTGTTCGCCGAAATCGTTGGTGGCATAGACCCGGTACGAGTAGGCCGTCCCGGGCTGGAGGCCGCGCAGATCCTGCACGAACGAGGCGCCGGTCGGCTGGATCCCGAGGTCGACGACGTTCGACCACGCGGCCGGGTCGGTTCCGGCATCCGCCGGGCCCCAATAGAGCCGCACGCGTGTCGCGGCCGCGCCGGCGGAGATCAGCGTGCCCCGTGCGGCGGTGCGCGTGACGCCGGGATTCGTCGGCGGATCGGTCTGCACGCCGGGTGATCGGACGTCCCACCCTCCGACGCCGGCGCGCCAGACCGGGCCCCCGGCTTCGTAAGCGCCGCTGTCCGGTGTTGCGCCCACGTACCCGTCGTTGATGCCCGGCAGCACGATGCCCCGGCCGGCCGACTCCTCGTAGGTGAAGAACTGGACGCGGTGCACCATGGCGAGACTGAATCCCGGCGGCACGCCGGCAATGCCGTTGGTGGACCACCAACTGACGGTGTGGGTCTCCGTCGCGGGATCCACGGCGATGCCCCCGGGCCGCGGCCGGAAGTCGCGCGACGCGGCATCCATGAGATTCGTCGCCACGGCCGCCGCGGTGCCGAGCACGAGGTTGTTCCGCGCCGCGTAGTGCATGCCGAGGTTGTTCGTGGTCCAGAAGACCGGATCGGGGTTGCTGTCCGGAAAGGCCGTGTAGGTCCCGGCATCGTAGCTGTCGCAGAGCAGGAGCGTGTTGTGGTCGATCGCGTGGCCGAGGGTGGGCGAGTTCACATAGATTCCGTCCTGGCCGGCGGCAAGGTTCCAGACGACATTGTGATCCACGTCATAGTTGCGCGCGTGGTTGTCCAGGTAGATTCCCTTGGAATGCGCGGCGGTCACGCCGATGTCGTGGACCCAGTTGTAGGCGATGCGGGTCCGCACGCCATTCGACATTTCGCCGTTGTTGCCCCAGGCGTAGACGGCGCCGAGATCCCAGCAGAGGCGTCCTGAGCCGTAGAGATCGTTGTACATCACGGTCTGGCCGGCTCCGGTCGGGCGGAGCAGGTCGCGTCCGCTGTCGCACAGGGTGTTGAACGTCGCCGAGTCCCCGTCGCCGTCGAGGACCAGGGGCGAGCTGTAGACGCCGGCGTAGTCGGTGTTGGAGACAAGGTTTCGTGCGACGATGTGGCCGGCGCCCCGTGTGCTGATGCCGGATCCGGCGGTGTCGTGGATCGTGCATCGGCGGACCGCGTTTCCCGTTCCGCCGAGGACCACGCCGCCGCCCTCGGTGCGGCCGCCGCTGTCGTAGCCCCCGTGAACCCACGTCATGAAATGGCTCAGATGCGTTGCCTCGACATCTTCGATCGCGTTGCCCGTGCCGTGAAGCTGGATGGCGCCGGCGCGCGTCCGGATGCCCCGCACCACGATGTGGTTCTGGTTGGTGACCTGCACGCACCAGTTCCGCCGCTTCATCTCCACCGTTCGGGGGGAGGGGTCGGCGCCGCCGGCGATCCGCAGATGAAGCGAGTGCGGCGCGACGGCGTTGGTCTGCAGGTGCCACTCGCCGTCGGCGTCGAGAAGGGAGAAGAGGCCGTAGACAAACCCCGTGCCCGGGTCGGCGGTGTTGGACGCCCCTTCGAAGTCTGGCCACCACCAGATGGTCTTCGTCGCGGGGTCGACCGTGAGCGAACGGCCCGCACTGCCGCTCACCATGGCCGTCTGCCACGCCCACCTCTGTCCGACGCCGCCGACGAAGCGGGCGCCGGCGAAGAAACCCGCCGGCCGGCCGGCGAAGTCATCCGACGAGATCGTGTTCGCGCCATGGGTGGCGCTGCCGTTGGTGACGGTCACGGTCGCCAGCACGGGGTTGAACAAGTCGCCGGCGCCGTGATTCGGGTGGCGTGCCTGGTGCTGCATCACGCCGTCGACGAAGACCTGGTTGAAGCCCATGCCCAGATTCCAATCCACGGCGGCAGAATAGATGCCGTTGCTGACCGGGGTCCACGCATTGGTCACGACGTCGCAGCCGCTGACAATGACCTCCGCGCCGTCGTCCGCCACGATGGCGATCGGCGCGACCGCCGTGCCCGAGCGGGTGATGGCCAGGGTCTCCCGGTAGGTTCCGGCGCGAAGACGGAGCGTGTCGCCCGGCAGAAGGCTCTGCACGGCCTTCGCCAGGGTCCGGAACGGCGAGCCGGACGTGCCGTCACCGGCGTCCGAGCCATCGGGC
>CAYXFW010000635.1:0-2217 GCA_964464305.1 uncultured Verrucomicrobiota bacterium | reverse complement strand
CGAGGAACTCGACCGGCCGGGCGAGTGGTACCTCGACCGCGACACAGGCATTCTCTACTTCTGGCCGCCGTCGACGGTGTCGCGATCCACGACCGTCGTGTCTGAGCTGACCGCGCCGCTGATCGCAATGAAGGATGCGTCGTTCGTCGAACTGCGCGGGCTGATCGTCGAGTGCGGCCAGGGCACGGGCATCGAGATCAAAGGCGGGTCCGACGTCCGGATCGCGCAGTGCATCGTCCGCAACCTCGGCGGCGAGGGCGTCGCCATCTCCGGCGCGGCCCGCAGCGGTGTCGCCGGCTGCGACATCCACGGCATCGGCCGCGCCGCCGTCAGTCTGACCGGCGGCGACCGCAAGACGCTGTCGCCCGGCGGCCTGTACGCCGACAACTGCCACATCCACGACTTCGGGCGGCTCCAGCGGACGTACGCCGGCGCGGTCATGCTCAACGGCGTCGGCAACCGCGCCACACACAACCTGATGCACGACGCGCCGCACACGGCGGTCTTCTTCGCCGGCAACGACCACCGGATCGAGTTCAACGAGATGCATCACCTGATGCTCGAGACGCACGACGCGGGCGCGGTCTACATGGGCCGCAACTTCACGTGTCAGGGGACGATGATCCGCTTCAACTTCATCCACCACCGCGGCGGATTCGGCATCGGGTCGTCCGGCGTCTATCTTGATGACGGCAACGCGGGAAACACGATCTTCGGAAACGTGTTCCATCGCGGGACGTGGGCAACGGTGCTCGGCGGCAGCCGCGACACGCGTGTGGAGAACAACGTCTTCGTCGACTGCGAGCCGGCGGTGAACGTCGACGACCGCGCCTACAACCACCTCGGCAAGGACGGGGCGATGGGCCAGCTCAACGGCTGGACGCTCGACGAGGTGCCGTACCGCGACCCGCCGTGGAGCGTCCGCTATCCGAAGCTGGCGGCGATTTTCGACGACGAGCCGGGCGAGCCGAAGGGCAATCTCGTCGCGCGCAACGTGCGCGTCGGCGGGACGTGGACGCTGCTCAACCGCACCCGTCCGGGGAAGCCGCCGCTGGAGGAACTCGTCGAGTTCAAGGACAACTGGACCGGGGGCGATCCGGGGTTCGAGGATCCCCGCAATCTGAACTTCGCGCTCAAGGCGGATTCTCCGGTCTTCCGGAAGATCCCGGGGTTCGTGCGGATCCCGTTCGAGCAGATCGGGTGCTACGCATCTCCCGACCGCGTCGAATGGCCGATCCCCGGTGCGCAGAAGGCGCGGATGGCGCCGATGCGGCCGGACGCGATCGCGATGCCGCCGGATGCGCCGTGGATGAAGATCGCGCCCATCGCCGTCCTCCGCGCGGCCTCGCCGGTAGTCGTCGACGGCCGCCAGGCGCCGGACGAGTGGCCCGGCGCGGACCTCAAGCCCGTCGCGATCGAGCGGACGCCGGACCGGGCGACGATCGCGTACACCGTTCCGCACAGCTATCTGCGCGCGGCGTATGACGACGTGAACCTCTATCTCCTCGTGACGAACCGGACGCGCGACGCGAAGACGCTGACGTCGGGGAGTTCATGGGGGACCGACGACGGCATCGAGATCAGCTTCCGCGACGCCGGGAGCACGGGCACGTCCCATGTGATCCGCGGGTTCGCCAACGGCAGCGCCGGGGTCTGGCGGGGCGGCGGGGCGACCCGGGACCAGGTGCGCGCGCTCGCGGACGGCGGACTGCGGTACGCAGTCGTAACCGGCCCGTCGGAATGGGTCGCGGAGATCCGGGTGCCACTGAAGGCGGTCGGACTCGTTCCCGCACCGGGACTGAAGCTGCGCTTCAACGTCGCCGTGCGCCGCGCGGCGGAGAACGACATTCTGGTCTGGACCCCCACCGGCGGCGAATCCTGGCAGCTCGACAACGCCGGCGACCTGGTCCTGAAGTAGCCGCAGGATCGTCACCGTGGCCGACGAGCGCTACGGAGTGTTTGGTTCGCCGGCCTCGTCCGGCTTCGCATCGCTACGCCGGGACAAGCCGCGGCCGGCTACAACAGACGGCGGGACGAAATGAAATGTGCCGGTTCGGGAGTGACGGCGGGCGCGTTCGGGTATAGCCTGCCAAGGATGTCACGGGCGATGTTGTGAGCAGGAATTTCGATGACCAAGAGCACGACCCGAGCCGCTTTTGCCAAGGCAACGGTGGGACGAGTCTGCGCGGAAGACGCTTCCAAGACGGCCATCCCGTG
>CAYXFW010000634.1:0-2217 GCA_964464305.1 uncultured Verrucomicrobiota bacterium | reverse complement strand
ATCGCCAGGTACGTCGTGCACATCGCCTCGGAGTGCGCGCCCGTCGCGAAGGTGGGCGGGCTGGCCGATGTCGTGTTCGGCCTCTGCCGCGAGCTCGAAATCCGGGGCTGTCCGGTGGAGATCATCCTGCCGAAATACGACTGCATGCGGTACGACCGCATCTGGGGGCTCCAGATCGTCATGCAGGATCTCTGGGTGCCGTGGGAGGGCCGGAGCATCCATGTGTCGGTCTGGTTCGGCTTCGTGGACGGCCGCAAGTGCTTCTTCATCGATCCCCACTCGCCCGAGGCGTTCTTCAACCGGCATGCGTTCTATGGCCAGCGCGACGACGACCGCCGGTTCGCGTTCTTCTGCCGCGCCGCGCTCGAGTTCCTGCTCCGGTCCGGCAAGCAGCCGGACGTCATCCACTGCCACGATTGGCAGACGGCCCTGGTGCCGGTCATGCTGTACGAGATCTACGCCGGGCTCGGGCTGCGCCACCCGCGCGTCTGCTTCACGCTGCACAACATGAAGCATCAGGGCGTCACGGGGCCGCACATCCTGCACGCCACCGGCCTGAACCGGCCGGAGTACTACATGCACGTCGACCGGCTGCGCGACAATTTCAACGTCGGCGCGATCAACCTCATGAAGGGCGGCATCGTCTATTCGAATTTCGTGACCACCGTCTCGCCGCGCTACGCCATGGAGATCCGGCACACCGACCAGAGCTTCGGCCTCGGGCACACGCTCCATGTCCACCAGGCGAAATTCGGCGGCGTGCTCAACGGCATCGACTACGAAGTATGGAATCCGGAGATCGATGCCCACATTTCGCAGCGGTACGGACCGGCGACCCTCGATGCGAAGTACGCCAGCAAGGCCGGGTTGCGGAAGCGGCTGCTGTTGCGGGATGACTATCGTCCGATCGTCGCGTTTATCGGCCGCCTCGACCACCAGAAGGGGGTTCCGCTCATCCAGCACGCGCTGCGCTGGTGTCTCGGAAACGGCGCGCAGTTCGTCCTTCTCGGCTCCGGCGCCGATGCGGCCATCCATGGCGAGTTCCAGGCCCTCAAGCGGACCTACAACGACAACCCCGATTCCCATCTCGAGCTCGGGTTCAACGAGGACCTCGCGCACCTGATCTACGCCGGCGCGGACCTGTTGATCGTGCCAAGCCTGTTCGAACCCTGCGGTCTGACGCAGATGATCGCGCTGAAGTACGGCACCGTGCCCGTCGTGCGCGAGACCGGCGGCTTGGCGGACACCGTCTTCGACGCCGACCACGCGCCACGCCCCTACAACGAGCGGAACGGCTATGTCTTCCAGTCATTCGATGCCGCTGGAATCGAATCCGCCCTCGTTCGCGCCGTCGGCCTCTGGAATCACTATCCGAAGTATTTCCGCGAGCTGATGGAAAACGGGATGCGTTACGACTACTCCTGGAATCATCCCGGCCGGCACTACCTCAATATCTACGAACTGATCAAGGACAAGTAACCTCCCGGAACCGCATCCCGCGCGCCCGCGGAGGCGCCGCAAGGTCAACGGCATCGTTCCGACGAAGCTGGAAGCGCGCGACAGCAATCGGTGCGAGGTACGCCTGGTTACGGCCGCGGTGGAACGCGGCCCTCCGGCTCCGTCCTATGGCGTCTCGATGGAACGGGCTTGGAGGGCCGCGTTCCACCGCGGCCGTGTTCATGCGCCCACAAGGCGTGCGTGAGTTGCCGCCCCAAACGCCTAGCCCCGGAACGATTCATTGGAATCCAGTCCAGCGAAGGCGGCTACCATTTGGGACGGCCCCCGTTCCGCCGCCCAAGGCTCTCCGGCCTTCACTTTTCTTCCTGCCCGGTTTGCGTTGACCGGAGGTTTCCGAGAGGCGAGACTGGCGAGTTGTGGAAACGCTGGTTCAGTTCGACAACGTTCGCGAGGCGCAGGACATCGCCGGGAAGGGCTTTGGCCTGCTCGACCGCATCGCCCAGGGCATGGGGGTCCGCCTCACTGCCCGCGATTCCTGGATCAAGATCGAGGGCGGGGCCGAGGCCGTCGCCCGGACGACGCGGCTTCTGGGAATTCTGCGCGCCGCCCGGAGCCGGGGGGCGATTCCCCGCGAGCACGGCGTCGCCGTTGCCCTTCGCGCCTTTGCCGATGGACGCGAGGCGGAGCTTGAGCGGCTGCACGAGGCACGGATCCCGGTGGCCCCGGGGCTGCCCGCGGTCTTCCCCCACACCTTCGGCC
>CAYXFW010000633.1:0-2219 GCA_964464305.1 uncultured Verrucomicrobiota bacterium | reverse complement strand
GGCCGCGGTGGGGCGACATGGACGTCACCCTCTGGTCCTACGGGATCAACCTGCACCGCTTCTGGAACCGGCACGCACATGCCGCGCCGTTCAGCTATTTCATCGGCAAGTTCGGCGGTCATGACCGGAAGAAATTTCTCTCCGTGCCCTGGGCCCATCATCGCCTGGCGATGGCGGCAGCGCAGTTGGTCGACGCTGCATTCACGTCGTTCTACACCCCGGAGCCGGAGCCCGGCGAGGTGGTCGGACTGTGGGATGAAATGGTCGGCGGCACGGCGCGAAGGACTGGTTGGCTCGGGCAGCCGCTGGGCCCGCCGGTCCACCTCGCGCATCGCGCGCCGGACCTTCTGAACGGCGCGGGAGCGGCCTGGTCCGCCGATCTGGTCGCCCGCTTTCAGGGACAGGGCATCGCGTTTGCGGCCAACGGGGTGCAGCTCGGCGTCACCTCCCGGGACGGTGCCGCCAGGCTGAACTTCCGCCTGGAGGATGTGCCATGCATACCAGGGGAGGACCTGCTTCTGGCGGTGAAGCTCAAGGCCGCGCCCCGGCCCGAATACCCACCCGCGACGCCCCGCCTTCTCCGGGTCGAGACCGACGCGAAGGACCAGCCCGCGATCGAGTGCTTCGTCGGCAGCGAGTGGTTCGAGACGACGCTGTACTTCAGGGCCCTGCCGTCGGACCGCGTCACGCTGCGTTTCACACTCGAGGGGGGCGGGCCGCTCTGGCTGTCGGAGCTGAGAGTCCATGCCCATCCCGACGTGGCCTTCCGGCTGTTTGAAAAAGGGATCGTGCTCGCGAACCCCGGCGATCGCCCCTTCACCTTCGATCTCGCCGGCTTGCAGCCAGCCCGCCGGTACCGCCGGATCCGCGGCAGCCCCCGTCAGGATCCTCCCACGAACAATGGTACGCCCGTCGACGGGACGGTGACGCTCGCGATGCGCGACGGGCTGTTCCTGGTCGTGGACGGCATCCGGCCCGGCGGGTGAGGTCCGCGCCCGGCGGAGGCGCGGAAAGAAAGAGCAAGTTCGGGCTTGCGCCCAGATCATATATAATATCCAATCGACCCATGGACGATCCTCTCCAGCGCCGGCTGCTCCGGGACGAGATCCGCGACCATCTCCTCGATCGCATCGGCAGCGGACGGCTTGCACCGGGCGAGCGGGTGGTGGAGGCCCGCGTCTGCGAGGCGCTGGGCGTCAGCTCGATCCCGGTCCGCGAGGCCATTCGCGAGCTGACGACGATGGGCGTGCTGGCCTCCGCGACGCACAGGGGGGCGTGGGTCCGCGAAGTGACGGTCGAAGAGACGATCGAGGCATTGCAGGTCAAGGCGGCGCTGGAGGCCCTGGCCGCGCGCCTGGCGGCGCCGGCGCTGAAGAGCGACAGCTCGACGTTGCGGAAGCTTCTCGGGAGCATCGTGGGGGCGGCCCGGCGACGCGATTTCGTCGCCTACCAGAAGTTCAATCAGGCCTTCCACCGGCACATCGTGGAGGCCGCCGGCAACGCCGCGCTGCTGCGCACGTGGTCGTCGCTGGCGTTCGAGGTCCGAACCCGGGCCATCATGGACTTCGTGGCGGGCGAGGACGCCACGGCCATCGCGCGCGAGCACGCCGTCATCGTCGAAGCCTTTGCCGAGGGGAAGGCGTCCCGCGCTGCCGGGTTGCTGACGCAACACGCCGACCGGCTCGTCGCCCACCTGCGGCAGGCCCGCCCGGCGGCCACACCGGCGCCCTCCATTCGCTTGGACCGGTCGAGATCGAGGAACGTCACTCGAAAGGGAACCCCATGAACGGTGCATCCATGACCCGGCGCAGCTTTGCGACCCGGACGGTTCAGGCCGGCCTCGCCGTGGCGGCGCTCCCGTCGATCGCCGGCGAATTGTCGGCCCGGAATCCCGACAAGATCCGGCTCGGTCTCGTCGGCTGCGGCAGCCGCGGCGTTGGAGCGGTCATCGACGCCATCCTTTCCGCCCCGAACGTCGAGGTGGTCGCGCTGGCGGACATGTTCCCGGACAAAATCGAGGCGGCCCTGAAGAAGCTCCGCAGTCCGCAGGCGGGCAAGAACCGCGATTTCGCAGCCCAGTACGGAAGCCTGGTGGTCGACTGGGACAGGGTCGACGCGGTCCGCGTCACGCCGGAGTGCTGTTTCTCCGGCTTCGATGCGCACCGGAAGATCCTCCAGTCCGCGGCGGACGTCATCATGTGGATGATGTCGCCCACGAC
>CAYXFW010000632.1:0-2220 GCA_964464305.1 uncultured Verrucomicrobiota bacterium | reverse complement strand
ATGGAACGGGCAGCCGGACGGCGGGTGGATCGGCGACGGAACGTCCCCTTCCAGCACGATGCGCTTTGCACCGTCGACGCCGATGCGCGGCACCGCGGAGAGCAGTGCGACCGTATAGGGATGCTTGGCGCCTCCGAGCACATCCGCGGTTTCGCCTTCCTCGACAATGCGGCCGAGGTACATCACGGCGACCCGGTCGGCCAGATACTGCACGACGCCCATGTCGTGCGTGATGAAGAGATACGAGAGCCCGAGTTCAGACTGGAGGTCTTTGAAGAGGTTGAGCACCTGGGCCTGCACGCTGACGTCGAGCGACGAGGTCGCCTCGTCGCACACGATCAGCTCCGGTTCGACCGCAAGCGCGCGGGCCAGGCCGATGCGCTGGCGCTGTCCGCCGGAGAATTCGTGGGGATAGCGCGACGCCATGTCGGAATGGAGTCCGACCCGCAGCAGGAGCGCCGCCAGGCGCGCCTGCCGGTCCGCCGCGCCCTGACCGATGCCGTGCACCTCCATGCCCTCGACAATCGCATCGCCGACGGTCATCCGGGGATTCAGGCTGGACTGCGGATCCTGGAAGATCACCTGGATCCGCCGCCGGAACGGCTTGAGCGCCGCCCGCGACAGGCCCGCCAGTTCCGTGCCGTTGACCCGCACCGAGCCCGCCGTGACCGGCGCAAGGCCGACGATCGTCCGGCCCGCCGTGGTCTTACCGCAACCGGATTCGCCGACCAGCGCGAGGGTCTCCCCGCGCGCCAGCCGAAGCGAGACGCCGTCCACGGCATGAACGCGCCCCACCACGCGCTGCAGCAGGCCGCGGCGGATCGGGAAATGCACCTTCAAGCCGCGGATCTCCAGCCGCACCGAGGCCGCATCGCGGGCCGAGGCCGGCGCCGCCAGAAGGTCCGTCGCCAGCGGCGCCGGCGGCGCGCCCTCGAGCAGGAAGCAAGCAGCCCGCCGGCCCGCGCCCAGGGCGACATCCGGCGGCATCGACGCGCGGCACCGGTCCATGACGCGGGGACAACGGTTCGCGAACCGGCAGCCGGGCGGAAACTCGGTCGCCGGCGGCACCATGCCCTCGATCGTCGCCAGGCGGCGGCCGCGCACCGATCGCGACGGCATCGAGCGCAGGAGAAGCTGCGTGTACGGGTGCTGCGGTCGCGCGAAGAGGTCGTCGCGCGGCGCCTCCTCGACGATCCGGCCCGCGTACATGACGGCGACCCGCCGTGCGTTCTCGTACACCACGCCCATGTCGTGGGTGATCAGCAGCACGGCCGTCCCCTGCTCGGCCGTCAGCTCGCGCATCAGCTCGAAGACCTGCGCCTGCACGGTCACGTCGAGCGCGGTGGTGGGTTCGTCCGCGATCAGCAGCGCCGGGCGGCAGCCGACGGCCATCGCGATCATCACGCGCTGACGCATGCCGCCGGAGAGCTGGTGCGGATACTCGTCGATCCGGCGCCCGGGATCCGGGATCCCAACGCGTTCGAGCAACGCGATGGCTCTCGCCCGCGCCTCGGCGCGCGACATTCCCTGGTGCAGGCGGAGGACCTCCTCGATCTGGAAGCCGACGGTGAAGACCGGATTCAAGGCCGTCATGGGCTCCTGGAAGATCATCGCGATGCGGTTGCCCCGGATGCGGCGCATCGCCTCGGCCGGAAGTCGCGTGAGATCCTGTCCGTCGAACCGGATCGCCCCGCCCGCCACGCGCCCGGCCGGGCGCTGCAGAAGCCCGAGAATGGCGAGCGCCGTGACGGACTTCCCGCATCCCGACTCTCCGACCAGCGCGAAGGTCTCGCCCGGCTGCACGTCGAAGGTCACGCCATCCACCGCGTGCGCCGGCCCGGCGGCGGTCGCGAACTCGACGCGCAGATCCTCAACGGACAGCAGCGCACCGCCGACCGGCGGTCCGCTCACGCCCCTCTCCCGCCCCTCATCCATTCATCCATCCTTCCATTCGCCCGCTCCTCACCGCGTCCTCAGCTTCGGATCGAGCGCATCGCGCACGGCGTCGCCCAGGATGTTCGCGGGCAGCACGAGGCAGAGCATGAACGCGAACGCGGCGCCCAGTTTCCATGCGATCACAGGGTCGCGCGCGAGTTCCAGCCGCGCGTCGTTGATCATCCGGCCCCACGAGTAGGTGTCGGCTCCGACGCCGATCCCGATGTACGTGAGCGCGGCTTCCGCGAGCACGCGGCCGGAGAAGCCGAGCACCATGGTGATGAC
>CAYXFW010000631.1:0-2223 GCA_964464305.1 uncultured Verrucomicrobiota bacterium | reverse complement strand
AGCAGAATGGCTCGTATCCGACGGCGCCGAACCAACCGACGCACCCCGATATGTGGAAGGCGCACGCCGCGCGGGCGCTCTTCTGGTTTTGCCGGGTTGTACATGGCGCATTGAGGAAGCCATATATAGGAGTGCCGTGGAGAGCACTGAAACCCGGTCGGCTGCCGTTACGGCCGCCCCCGAGACGGAGGCGGAGGCGGCGGCTGGAGCTCCGCCAGACGGTCGGCGAGGAAATCCCAAAGGGCGGCATCGTCGTCGTCGTACATTTTCCGCGCAGCGGGCGTTGGCTGCAGGACCCTTCAGCGCTTGTCGCGGCAACGGTTGTTGCACCCTCATTCGATGTGGCTGATGACTTTCATCGGTTCACGCTAACGTCGGGAGCGCCGGGTCCTCCGAGTAGAAGGGCAAGCGGGGACTGATGCGCTGGCCGCGACACACGAGGATCCCACTACCTCTCAAGGCGCCCCTGGGCCATACTTGCGAGGTATTCGTTGTATGTGTCGAGCTCTGCATCCTCGACGCGTTGTCGTTGCTTCGAGGTGCGCATCTCCCGGGTGCTCCAGCGGGAAAGGCAGACGATGAGTACCACGAATAGCGGCAGTTCTGCGTAGGTCCATACTAGGGTCCCGGCGATCGCCTGATCGAGGATCGGATCATGGTCGCCGGTGGGGTTGGCATATGCGCTGAAAAGCGGTGTCCCGATTCGGAGCAGGATCAGGCCGAAGACGGCATGGATTTGGAGCTCGACGACGATGTCGACGAACCGCACAGCGAAGGATGTGACACGTGGCAAGGGGTCGGACGACCATAGCGGTATCGCCGAGATGACGCCAAGGACGAGGAAGATGAACAACAGGGCGTCGTGGCCGAAGGGGATGCGCATGACGATGCTGATGACGTCTGTGAGATAGAGAGCCGGGTACAGCAGGATCGCGACGACGATGGCGACCCCGGGGTGTAGTGCGGCGCGCCAGAATCGTGATCGGAGTCCCGCGTGCGCGGCGCGGAGCACGATTCGTCCGAGGCCGGTGTGCGGTGTACTGCGCAGGAGAAGACGCCCCGGCGAGCCGGCGATGAGAAGCGGCGGGACGACGGTCAACAGGGTGATCTGTTGGAACGCCAGGCCCGAGACGAACTCCTCGGCCAGGCGGTTCACGCCGAACGTCGTGACGGCAAAGATCAGGACGCATCCGGTCAAGAACGATGCCGTGCGGGCGATTGCCCAGCGACGGCGATGCCGCCACATCCAGATCGCCCCCCTCAGGTATAGCGCCGCGAGCAGCAGGGCGGCGACGGCGATTGGCGATCCCGCGAGGGGTTCGAACGCGACCCACTGGTCAATCGGTGGCATGGCAGGTTCCCTTCATCGAATCGATGATACATCGTTATTCGGCCGCCCCGGTGCCGGGGACGGGGTCAGGTGCGTCTGGAGTAGGAGTGCAGGCCGGGGAAGTACACGTTGACGACGGTGAAGTTGAACACTACGGCGGCGAATCCGATGATGCACAGCCAGGCCGAGCGGTTGCCGCGCCCGCCCCGTGCGGCCCGGGCGAGGATATAAGGCGGCCTAGGGCTCACGTAGAAATTAGTTCGCGTTTTTCGGGCGTGCCGTTTTCTCTTCGGGGGTGGCGGAGGCCGATAGGAACGAGTCAATGTCGTGCTTCTGAATCTTGTAACCTGGAGCGTAAAAACTTCATCTGAATGGCCCTCAGACCACCGTCGGTACGCGCCGCAACCAGGTCTATTCCATTGTCCTTGTTGGTGAAATTCTCCGGCCGGTTCGGCCAGTCCTTCCACAGCCACACATCCGTGTACTGGGGTGCGTAAACGCCGTCGTTCTCCAGGTACTGCTCAACGAGCTGCTCAAGATAGCTGCCCTTCATTCGTTCGAAATCCGAAAGATCGCGATAGGTGTCGAGTAGCTGATCAAACGTAGTGGTCACAATTTCCCCAGGGTGGTGCGGACACGAAGGAGGAAGCCCCGCTGGGCTTCCTCCGATTGTATGTGGCCAGGTCATGAAATCCGTGAGCACCACCTGACTAGCACCAATCTGTAGTCTTGCCTGATGCAACCAACACGCGGATATGTCGCCGAATCCCCTTTTGCTGATTGGCCATTCGGTGAGTACCACAGGACTCATAAGGACCTAGCTGCCCATCTCCATCAGGTGGGCCGGCATCATGCCAAGAAGGCGCTGCTTCTTTACACATCGCAGGATGAGT
>CAYXFW010000630.1:0-2227 GCA_964464305.1 uncultured Verrucomicrobiota bacterium | reverse complement strand
TGCTCGAGACCGCCGCGGCAGCGGGGAAGACCGTCCTCGTCGCCGACCGGCCCGTGCCCCTGCCCCACGCGGTGGACGGGCCGATGCTCGATCCGGCGCTCGAGAGCTTCGTCGGCTGCATCCCGGCGCCGCTGGTCTACGGCATGACCCCCGGCGAGACGGCGCGATGGCTCGCGCGGACGCTCGGCCTCGATCTCGACCTGCGCGTGGCGCCCATGCGCGGATGGACGCCCGGCGCGTGGCCGTCGGGGCGCGGCGCGCCGCCGTGGGTTCCGCCGTCGCCGGGCATCCGGTCGTGGGAATGCGCGCGTGCCTACGCAACCACCGTCTTCACCGAGGCCCTGCCGTCGCTCGACTGCGACCGCGCGGGGCTGATCCCGTTCCAGGTCCTCGGCGCGTCCTGGATGGACGCCGGCGCGGTCCTCCGCCGCCTGCGGCGCCCAGTCCCCGGCGCGGCGCTGCACCGCCACCGCTACGCCTCCCGCGGCGTCGCCATGGACGGCATCCGCGTGGCGGTAACGGATGCCGCGCGCTTCCGGCCGGTCTCCCTCGCCGCCGCGCTGCTCGCCGCCATCTCGGCCACGCACGGCCCGGAACGCCTGTGGGCCGCGGAAGGGGTCCGTCCGGGATTCTTCGACCAACTGGCCGGCACCGCCGCGTTCCGCGAGGGGCTCCAGGCCGGGCGGACGGCCTCTGCGATGGCTGCCGGCTGGCGCGCCGCGGCCCGGGAATTTGCCTCCGCGCGCGACGATGCCCTCCTCTACCGCCGCTGACGCGGCAGTTCTAATGATGGAGCCGGAACCATCGGCGTCGGGGTCGGAATCGGTATCGGTATCGAAAAACCGTGGAAGTTTCGACCCCGATTCCGATACCGACCGCGACCCCGAAGCCCCAATCGCCTCATAATGAGAATTGCTGCCGCTGACGCGGCTTGACTTGCGCCCCGCGTTTCCGCTTCATGAACGGGCTTGCCCTGCGGGGCCGGGCGGAATACGGGGACCATGGCATACAACGAACCGGAATGGCAGGTGCGGTCGGCGGCGCCGCAATGCGACGCGTGCGGCAAGGCCTTTGAGGCCGCCGAGACGCTGACGTCGCGTTTGACGGTCGAACCCGGCGCGGGCTATGTCCGCCAGGATCTGTGCACCGCCTGCGCGCCGCAGGCCACGGAAGGAACCGTCAGCGCCTGGCGCACGGTCTATCACCCGCCGGTCACCGTCGAAGAGCCGCTGAAGAAGGAGACGGCCGAGTCCCTGCTGCGTCACCTGATCGAGGCGAAGGACGACACCAAGCTCGGCGCGATCTTCGTGCTCGCCGTCATGCTCGAGCGGAAGCGCCTGCTGATCGAGCGCGACGTGCAGCTCCTCGAGAACGGCCACAGCCGCCGCATCTACGAGCACCGCGGCACCGGCGAAACGTTCGTCATCACCGACCCGCACCTGCGACTCGACGACCTCGAGAAGGTCCAGACCGAAGTGGTCGCTCTCCTCGGCGGCCCCGCACCCGCGGTCGCAATCCCCGAATCGCCCGCCCCTGAAGCCTCCGCCGCCGATAATCACTGAGCTGGGACGCTTGCCTGGCCGGCCTCGGCGCGGCCGGCTACAACGGACCGCGGAGCAGCCTTCGACGTTCTGCGGTTCGATGTTCTGCGGTTCGATGTTCTGCGGTTCACTGTGGCGGTGACGGATGGGCCGGGACCCGGCCATGAGCCCAATCCGGCCCCCGTCGCCCCACCATTTCTTCCAACCCTTGGAACCCCC
The DNA here is from genome assembly GCA_964464305.1 of uncultured Verrucomicrobiota bacterium. GTDB lineage: Bacteria > Verrucomicrobiota > Kiritimatiellia > PWTM01 > PWTM01 > VGWF01. Next base: position 467 of record CAYXFW010000630.1, on the reverse strand, counting down.
ATCCGCCCCCACGTCCAAGGCTTGGAAACGGACTGCCAAGAGACCTCCGATTGACTTGCTCACAGCAATGTGTATCATTATAGCTATGATCGTACACAGACAAGGCGACATATGAAGACAATACAAATGACCTTGGATGAAGGCCTTGTGAGGACCGTCGACAAGGCGGTCAAGTCTCTTCGCACGACGCGATCGGCATTTACGAGAGACGCCTTGCGTCAGGCGTTGAGAAGCATGCACACCAGGAGGCTCGAAGAGAGACATCGCCTGGGGTACATGAAGAGGCCTGCGGCTCGCGGCGAATTCGATGTCTGGGAAGCAGAGCAGACATGGGGTGACGAATGAAGCGAGGCGAAATCCGATTCTATAAGTTTCAGCACCCCGACAAGACCCGCCCCGTGCTTATTCTGACTCGGGACTCCGTGATTGAGTACTTTGGGGAGATCAGCGTGGCCCCCATAACGACG
>CAYXFW010000629.1:0-2228 GCA_964464305.1 uncultured Verrucomicrobiota bacterium | reverse complement strand
GATGGCGATGCCGCTGGAGTTCGTCTGGCCGCCGAGATAAAGGGTTGTCCCGACCGGCAGCCGGTTGTTCCCGTTCGTCAACTGCAGATACCCGTCGTACTCGCCGCCCGTATCGAAGGCCCTGTGGCTGGTCAGGTGGGTGAATCCGCCGTAGGTGGCTTCCCCGCTGTACACAATCTGGCTCAGCCGGCCGAGCTCGTTCGTGCCGGTCGGAGTGTTGACAAAGTGGATTCCCCGGCTGCTTCCGTCGTCGCGGATCGGGCCTTCGACGAACAGATCTTTCCTATGCCCGGCGCCCGCAACGGTTCCGTCGGGCGCGATCCCGATCGACGAGTTCGTGTACAGCGTCACGGCACCCGAGTAGTGCAGGTTGCTTGTCATCAGGAATCGGATGGAGCCCCGGTCGAAGATCCCGTACAGCCGGATCGGTTCCGCGTTGGATGCCCCGGACGTGTACGGCATCAGCATGACGTTCGCGCGGTCGTAAATCCGCGTATCGCCGTTCGTATCCCCGTAGCTCCAATATCCCGTCAGCCCGCTCTGGTTGTTCTGGACGCTGACGCCCCCGTCGCCGGCGATCCGGCTGCGGACGGTGATCGTCCCCGTGAAATTGCTGTTCATCCCGTTCAGTTCCCAGTAACCGGCATCGATGAGCAGGTCGGCGTTGCCCTCGATGGGCCCTCCGAACTTCCGCACGCCCCCGCTCCGGCCACCCAGGGTCAGCGTGGTGTTGTCCACGCGAACCGTGGAATTCAGAAAAAGCTGGCCGAAGTAGGCGTTGCTGCAAATGATGCTCGGCGCCGTGCCGTCGAACGTGATCCGGCTGCCGCTGATGGTCAACGTCTGATTGCTGGTGGCGTCCGTGTCGCTGAACAACAGGCGGTTCAGTGTCACGTCGGACGACAACGTCGCGGCGATGTTCGCCAGGTAGGCGTTGGTGAAGATCGCCACCGCCGTAGTTCCGTCCGGCACTGCCGCCGGATCCCAGTTCCCCGCCGTGTTCCAATCGGCGGTCCCCGACGTGAGCGTCCACGCATTGGTCGTCTGCGCCTGCGCGCCCGCCGCGATCAAGATCGCCGCCGCAACCGCTCCACTCCGCATCGTTGTCGACCTCATATCACGTCTCCCCCGCCTGCCGATAGCTTGGATTTGGGTATTACGGCATGTGAAAGGGGGGAGGCGCAAGCGCAAAACAGACCTTCTGACTCCGATCCACGCCGGGCGCGGCGGACTCCGGTCTTCGGATTCCGGGCCCGGGCGGGTTGGATCACGCCGATGCGGACGGTCGCTCCATCCGCGAGACATGCTCCCAGGGGTCGCAGTTGGCGCCAAGTCCCTGCTTCAACGGACCGGTGATGGCGTCCAGTCGGGCGATCGTGCCGGCGTCGAGTCGAAGCTCCGCCGCCGCCGCATTCTCGGCGGCCTGCACGGCGTTTCGCGCGCCAACCACGGCCGACGCCACGCCGGGCCGGGCCATCAGCCATGCCAGTGCCACACGGCCCATCGGCTGGCCCAATCCCTCCGCCACCCGTCGAATCCCGTCCAGGGCCGCGAACGTCTCCGCCTCGAACCCCGGCTCGCCATGACGCGTCATCGCGCGGACGCTCGAGAACAGGCGGGTGCGGGCGCGCTTCTCAGGCACCGCATCGGCCGTGGCAAACTTGCCGGCCAGCAATCCCTGCGCGAGCGGGCTGTAGCACAGGACGCTCATCCCGTTCGCCACGCACGCCGGCTGGATCTCGAACTCCGCCGCGCGCCAGACCAGGCTGTAGGGCACCTGGTTGCTCTCCGCCCGCCCGATCCGGAGCGCCTCGTCGAGGAAGCTCCTGCCGAAGTTCGACACGCCGATGTGGCGGATCTTGCCCTCGTGCCGCAGCTCCTCCAACATCGCCCAGGTCGGTTCCAGCGGCAGCGTCCGGCTCGGCCAGTGAATCTGGTACAGGTCGATATAGTCGGTCCGTAACGAACGCAGGCTCCGCTCGCAGCTCTGCCGGAGCCGGTCCGGCTCCAGGTCGGCGGGCCCCACCTTGGTGGCCACGACGACGCGGCCGCGGTCCGGCCCGAGCGCCTCCCCGAGGATCTCTTCCGATTCGCCGTTACCATACGCCGGCGCCGTGTCGAAGAAGTTCACCCCGGCGTCCAGCCCGGCCCGGATCGCGGCGAGGGAGTCCGTCCGGTCCTGGCCGTCCCAGAATGCATCCCGCGTGGCCACCGACCAGGTCCCCTGG
>CAYXFW010000628.1:0-2235 GCA_964464305.1 uncultured Verrucomicrobiota bacterium | reverse complement strand
GCTGACGAGATCTTCATAGCTGACGCGGTAGAGCCCCGTACGCTGTATGGATAGCCGCAGCCACCTGTCCGAGCGTGCGAACTCGAACGGAGTCCGCTGCTGCAGGGCCCGACGGCGGCCGTCTTCGCCCGCCGACCAGCTGCCGGCGCCGATGACGTACCGGTCCTCGGGGCGAGGCGCCGCCCGCCGCGCGGGGGCGTCGGCGGGACGCCAGGAGAGCCTCACGACGATCCGTCCGGCATGGACGAGCCCGCCGGCCGACGGATCCCAGCCCACGGGCCGCACATCGAGGAGGGCGACACGGCGCCCGCGCAGCGTCTCGACCGAAGCGAGCTCGGCGAACACGTGCCGGTCGGCCCGGGCCGCCGCATCGAGGAGCGCGCGCGGATCGCCGCCGGACCGGTCCCCGGGCTCCCGGATCTCGGGCATCGCATCGCCGACCGGCGACGCGGCGCCCTCGACGAGTTCCAGGCCGATCTCGCGGTGGTGAGGCACCTCGACGAGAAACCGCCGCACCGGTAGAACGGGCCTTCCGTCGATCCGCTCCCGCGTGTACCCGTGAACGAAGATATCCGCGAAACCGTCCGACGACGGCTTGACGACCGGGGCGGAGGTGAGGAACTCCACCGTCACCCCCGATGCGTCCTGGCCGACTATCCGCCAGGCGGGCGCGCTTTGGGCGCGGGCGCCCGCGGCGATGCAAGCCGCCGTGCAGAGAATCAGTAAAACCTTCCTCATGGGTTCCTCCAGATCAGGAATGCGACGACGGCGGCGGTGAACGCGACCTGCAGGACGACGCTCGACCTGCCCGCCTCGCGGCCGTGCCGGATCAGGCCGGTGCCCGGGGAATATCTTCTGGTCGTCCCGCAGCCGTCCCAGCTTCCAGAGCAGATTCTCGAGGTCGGGCAGAACGGCGAAAAGACCGGCGATCACGATCGGCAGGCTCATCCCGCCGCCTCCGGCGAGGACCGCCATCGCGACGAGCCACAGGAGGATCTCAATCCGGTAATCCTCGAAATCCTTGTGCGGCAGCACGTCGAGGAGCAGATGGCTGCCCAGGCCGAGCAGCGGAGCGGCCGCCGGGATGGGCAGGAGCGATCCGGCGAGGGCTCCGGCCGCGAAATGAGTGAACACGCACACGTGCGGCGCCTCCCGTCGGGATCAGGCTTCGAGGTCGACGGCGCGGTCGACGAGCATGACGGGGATGTCTTCCTCGATCGGGTACTTCACCGCGCAGCGACCGCAGACGAGCCAGCGCCCGTCCGCGTCGAGAACGACCTTCTCCCTGCACCGCGGGCAGGCGAGAATGTCGAGCAGGTCCTTGCTGACCATGATCATCTGCTCCCGAATAAAAAAATCCCTGAACAACGCGGAAAAAGGCCTTTTCCACTCAGGGACCTGCAGCACAGAAGTATGTCCACCGCGGGGTGTCCCCGCTCCGTAAGCTGGCCATATAATTATAAGAAAAACCCGCAGTTCAGGTCAAGCGGGAAATCCCCCGCGATCCTGTCGCCGACAACGCCGCGCCCGGTCATTCGCTGTCGAAGACGCCCATCGCCCGATATTTCTCGCGCCGCCGTTCGAGCAGCAGGTCGGGCTGGAGCGCCTCGATCCGGTCGAACTCGGCCAACACCTCTGTCCTCACCCGCTGCGCGGTCCCCTGCGGATCGCGGTGGGCGGCTCCATGGGGCTCTTCGATGATCCGGTCCACGGCGCGCAGCCGCAGGCAGTCGTCCGCGGTCAGGCGGAGCGCCTCGGCAGCGTCGGGGGCCCGTTCACGGCTGTCCCACAGGATGGCGGCGCATCCTTCCGGCGAGATGACCGAGTAGATCGCGTGCTCGAGCATCAGCACGGTGTCGCCGATCGCCAGCGCCAGCGCGCCGCCGCTCCCCCCCTCGCCCACGATGATCACGACGACGGGGGTGTCCAGATCGAACATCTCCTTGAGGTTGTCCGCAATAGCCCGCGGCTGCCCGCGCTCCTCGGCGCCCACCCCCGGGTAGGCCCCCGGCGTGTCCACGATCGAAAGGACGGGGAGCCGGAACCGGGCGGCGGTCTTCATCAGGCGCAGAGCCTTGCGGAATCCCTCGGGGTTCGCCATGCCGAAGTTGCGCGAGACCCGCTCGCGCGTGCTGCGGCCCTTCTCGTGCCCGACGATCATCACGCGCCGCCCCCCCATCTCGGCGAGGCCGCCGACCACCGTCGGCCCGACCCAGCCCGGTGACGGTTGCGCGG
>CAYXFW010000627.1:0-2239 GCA_964464305.1 uncultured Verrucomicrobiota bacterium | reverse complement strand
GGCATCCTCGTGCCCGGCGGATTCTGCTCGCGCGGCATCGAGGGCAAGATCCAGGCGGCCCGGTACGCCCGCGAAAACGGCGTTCCGTTCCTCGGCATCTGCCTCGGCCTCCAGTGCGCCGTGATCGAGTACGCCCGGAATGTCTGCGGGCTCGCGGGCGCCAACTCGACCGAGATCGACAAGGCGACGCCCCACCCCGTGGTATGCCTCATGGAGGAGCAGGAGCAGGTGATCGACCTGGGCGGCACGATGCGGCTCGGGGCCTGGCCGTGCACGCTGAAGGACGGGTCGCTCGCGGCAAGGCTCTACGGCACGCCGTCGATCTCCGAGCGCCATCGCCATCGTTACGAGGTGAACAACAAGCACCGGGTGGAACTCGAGGCGGCCGGGCTGTCGCTATCCGGAACGTCGCCGGACGGCTCCCTGGTCGAGATGGTCGAACTCCCCGGACACCCCTACTTCATCGCCACGCAGGCGCACCCGGAATTCAAGTCCCAGCCGCTGGCCCCCCATCCGCTTTTCGTGGGACTCGTCGGAGCTGCATTGAAGAGAAGCGAGAAGAAGTAAGAGACTCCAAACTCCAGGAGTTTTCTACTTCTCCATTTCGCCCGGCCCCGGCGTCGCATTCTGCCGGGCTTCGTTGAGTCGATCGCGGATGCGCAGAACATCGTCCCACGTCGCGGCGCGCCGGCGGTAACGATCCTCGATCTTCGACGCCAGAAATTCCCACTGGCCGAGGGTCGGGGTGAAGTCGTACACCCAGACGGCGCTGTCGGCGCGTTTGGACTGCCAGCGCATGGAACGGGCGCCGCTGAACGAGACCCGGATCTCGTTCTTGACCCTGTCCGCGTCCTTTTCGACCCAGATGACCGGTTTTCGCATGGTGTTTAGATGCGAATCATGACGGCGCCGTTTTCGACCTTGGTATCGTAGACCGCGAGCGCTCGGACCGCGGGCGGCGTCAGATTCCGGCCCGTACGGATATCGAACCGCGCACCGTGAAGAGGACACTCGATCTCGAATCCTTCCACCAACCCGCCGACCATCAGCGCGAAGGCATGCGTGCAGACATTGTGGATCGCGTAGTAGCGCCCTTCGATCTTCAGGACGAGAATGTCCTTTCCATCGACAAACACCTGCTTCCGGTCGCAATCCAGGAACTCGGATTCCTTTCCGGCTTCAATCCATTTCTTCAGCAGCCCCATGCAACGCCTCCGCAACGACATTTGGGGGGCATACATAGCATCCGCCCCCTGCGCCGTCCAGCGGCGCTTTTCACCGGGCCTCCCGCGGGCTATTGTCTGGGTCGCGATGTGGCCCGGGCCGGTGGGTGAAATCGGACGTGCCGACACACCCCGCGTCGCGACGGACGGCAAGCGCTTGGGGATACGGAGAGGACGGCATGGCCGCGAGCAAACGAAGACCGAGCATCACGACCCGGACTGGAGACGGCGGCACCACCCGGCTCTTTTCCGGCGAGGAGGTGCCGAAGCACGCGTCGCGCGTCGAAGCCCTCGGGGCCGTCGACGAGACCGTCAGCACGCTCGGTCTCGCCCGGGCCTTCGCGCGGCGGATCGAAACCCGTGACGCAATCCGGGCCGTCCAGAGAGACCTCTTCGTGGTCGGCGCCGAGATCGCCACCTCCATCGAAGCGATCGAATTGCTCACCCGTCGCATCGATGCAGGGTGTCTCGCGGACCTCGATCGCCGCCGCGATGCGTTGGAGGCGGCCACGCCCTGGCCGCAGGGGTTTGTCGTTCCGGGCGCCAACCCGGCCTCCGCCCATCTCGACCATGCCCGCTCCGTCGCGCGCCGCCTTGAACGATGCGTCACCCGCCTCCTCGACGAGGGCGTCATCGCGAACCGCACCCTCCTGATGTGGCTGAACCGCCTGTCCGACTATCTCTGGCTCCTTGCGCGCTCGGAAGAGGAGCATCCGGATCTGCTGGATGTGCCGGAATGAGTTTCACGTCTCAAGTTTCAAGTTCCAAGCCGGCCCCGGGCGAAAGTCTGGTTCCATTGCCCGACTTTGGGGCCGGTGTGCGCGTGGTGCCCGGCGCGCGTCTGGCCGACGTCACGACGTTCCGCCTCGGCGGGCCCTGCCGCGCCCTGGTCGATTGTCCCGATGCGCGTTCCCTCGCCGGTGCCGTGACGGCTCTGCGGGCGGCGGCGCTCCCCTTCCTGCTGATCGGCGGCGGATCGAACTTGCTGGTCTCCGACGAAGGGTTCGACGGGGTTG
>CAYXFW010000626.1:0-2240 GCA_964464305.1 uncultured Verrucomicrobiota bacterium | reverse complement strand
GCCGGGGCGCGGTTGAAGCGGCAGATCTCGCTCTCCGGATCCCAGAGGGACATCTGGCGGTTGATCTCGTCGAGGGACTGCCGGACGGCCGTTCCGACGGCGTCCAGGCGTTGCGTGGAGAGCGACGGATCGGCCAGGCGGATATGGAAGAACGTGCCCTGCACTTCGCCGCTGAGTTCCACCGTCTCGACCGGCATCACGGGCGGAGGGCGGAACCAGAGGGTCCAGACGGTCAGCGCGACGAGGATTCCGCCGACGACCGCGATCTTGCGGGGTTCCATCCGCCGGGGCTGGATAACGACAGGCACTTAGCCGAACTCGTCGTAGGCGATCATGTCCTTTTCGACACCGAGATCGAAGAGCATGCGGTTGACGGCGGCGATCATCATCGGCGGGCCGCAGAGGTAGTACTCGACCTCGGCCGGGTCGGGATGATTCTTCAGGTAGAGATCGTAGACGGCCTTGTGGATGAAGCCGGTCGCGCCGTCCCACTTGTCTTCCGGCTGCGGCTCGCTCAGCGCGACGGTGTAGCGGAAGTTCGGGAAGTCGCGCGCGATGGCCTTGAAATCCTCGTCGTAGAACATTTCGCGCCGCGACCGCGCGCCGTACCAGAAGCTGACCTTGCGGTCCGTGCCCCGGGTGCGGAACAGGTCGAAGACGTGGCTGCGCATCGGGGCCATGCCGGCGCCGCCGCCGATGTAGACCATCTCCCGCTTCGTCTCCTTGGGGAAGAACTCGCCGAAGGGGCCGCTCAGCACGACCTTGTCGCCCGGCTTGAGACTGAAGATGTAGCTCGAGGCCAGGCCCGGCTGCGCGTCGGCGATGCCGGGCGGGGGGGTGGCGATGCGGACGTTCAGCATGACCATGTTCCCCTCGGCGGGGTGGTTGGCCATGGAATAGGCGCGGAAGATGGGCTCGGCGTTCGTCGTCTTCAGGTCCCAGAGTTTGAACCGGTCCCAGGCGTCGCGGAACCGCTCGTCGATGTCGAACGAGCGGAACGGGAGATCCTTGTAGGTCGGGATGTCGATCTGGATATAGCCGCCGGCCTTGAAGTTCAGGTTCATACCGGGCGGAAGGTCGACGATGAACTCCTTGATGAACGTGGCAACGTTGCGGTTCGAGCGGACCGTGCCCTCGAACTTCTTGATCTCGAGGACCTCCTCCGGAACCCGGATCTTGAGATCGCGTTTGACCTTGAGCTGGCAGGCCAGCCGCCAGCCCTGCTTGGCCATGTGCCGGTTGATGTGCCCGGTTTCCGTCGGCAGGATGTCGCCTCCGCCCTCGGTGACGACGCACTTGCACATCGCGCAGGTCCCGCCGCCTCCGCAGGCGGAGGGCAGGTAGATCTTCTGCGCGGCGAGGGCCGTGAGCAGCGAGGAGCCGGAGTCGACGGTGAGATCCTTGTGGCCGTCGTTGATGTCGATCCGCACCGGCCCCGACGGTTGCAGCCGGCGGGACGCGAAGTTGAGGCCGGCGACGAGGATCAGGATGAGCCCCGTAAACACCGCCACACTGGTCAGAACGAATGCAAACTGGTTTTCCATGACCGCCCGTTTCCTCCGCGGCCGCTACAGGTTGATGCCCGCGAACAGCATGAACGTCATGGCCATGAGCCCGGTGACGATCATGGTGATGCCCAGCCCCCGCAGGCCGGGCGGGATGTTCGAATAGCGAAGCTTCTTGCGGATGGCGCCCATCGCGACGATCGCCAGCGCCCAGCCCGCGCCGGAGGCGAAGCCGTACACCAGCGTCTGGGGGAACGTGTACTGGCGCTCGACCATGAACAGCGAGCCGCCGAGGATCGCGCAGTTGACGGTGATCAGCGGGAGGAAGATGCCGAGGGCCTGGTAGAGCGGAGGGAAGTAGCGGTCGAGCAGCATCTCGACGAGCTGCACGAGCGCGGCGATCGTGGCGATGAAGACAATGAAGTTCAGGAACGAGAGGTCCAGCGCGGCCAGCGCCGGAACGCCCGTCCACGACAGCGCCCCCGGCTCGAGGAAGAAGTGTTTCAGCAGCCAGTTCACCGGCACCGTGATGGACTGGACCAGCGTCACCGCGACGCCCAGGCCGATCGCCGTCTCGATGCGCTTCGAGATCGCGAGGAACGAGCACATCCCTAGGAACGTCGCCAGCAGGATGTTCTCGATAAAGATCGACCGCACCGCCAGACTTAGAAGTTCCATGTGAATCCTACGCCGTTTCGAAATGCTTGGTGACGGAGCGCTGGGCCCAGATGAGCA
>CAYXFW010000625.1:0-2242 GCA_964464305.1 uncultured Verrucomicrobiota bacterium | reverse complement strand
GTAGAGCCCGGGCATCGTGAAGCAGCGGTAGCTTTCGTACTGTCCCTCCGCCTCGGGCGTTCCGGCGATTTCCTGGCGGGTGCTGGTGAGGATGAAATCCGCCGTATTCATCGCGATGAGATCGGCCGTGAACTGGCAGGAGAAATGGTACTCGGGGTCGAGATCCTTCCAGTGGAGGTCCGAGTAGAGGTACTTCGTCTTCTCCAGCGCGTGGGCGATGTTGCACTGGGTCACGCCGGAGCGCGCGCACAGGAGCGAGGCGACGAGGTTGCCGTCGGAGTAGTTCCCGATCACGAAGTCCGGCTTCCCCCCGAGTTCCGCCGACAGCTCCTTTTCGACGTCGGCGGCGAAGCGCTCCAGGAAGGGCCACACGCGGAATCGCGGGATCCATTCCGGGACGACGCGCCCCGTGCGGTCGCGGAACGGGAGGCGGAGGATCGTGGCCGAGCGGGTTCCGTTGACGGGCTCGCGGGGCTGGTCGCACGGGGTTCCGCGGGCGTCCGGGATGAGGCGCGTGACGATCACGATCCGCGGCTCGATCGTCAACCCGCGCGCGGCGAGCGATTCGCGCATCTCCCGCTCCAGCGCGCGCACCTGGTCGAGGATGTAGACGACCTGGCCGCCCGTGTCCGGCAGTCCCAGCACGCCCGACTGGCCGAAGTAGCCGTGCGGCGACACAATCGCCAGCCGGAAAATCATCGGCACGAGGGCGAGAAACGCTTCCAGCTTGTGGGGCGAGGGCGACTCGAGCAGGTCCGCCAGGTGCCCCATCATCTCCAGCGTGCCGGCCGCATCGCGCCCCCAGCCAGGTTCGAAGCCGAGCCGCTCCAGCCGTTCCCGGAACCTGGCGGCGGGCGTGTCCGGCGACATGGCCTCGATCATGCTGCGCGCGGCCTCGAGGTTCTCGCGCAACGCCGCGGGGCTGCCGATCCGGGGGCTCAGCAGGAGCGGCTGGCCGTCGTACTGGTGGAGCCGGAGGAACTCGACGAGCGGTTCCTCGCCGCCGCGCATCTGATGGAACAACCGGCCGCTGAGTTCCCGGTTCAGGAACTCGGCGCCGCGGCCGATCGAACGGGTCTCGCGCAGGCGCGGGAAGCCCCGCTCGAACGGGCGCAGATCCAGTTCGGGCAGCCAGGTGTCGTCGTCCGGCCGGCGCCCGGCCAGCCGCTCCCGGAACCGGAGGAACTCGCGCGCGGTGATCTCGCGGCACGCCAGGGTCTCCGGGTCGACCATCAGGTGCGTCCACACGCCGATTCTCGGACGGACGGCGAAGCCGAGGCCCGAGGCGTCGACGACCGCCTCCTGGGACCGGCGCAGGACCTCCGCCAGCGGGCCGTCGCGCAGGGGCGCCCCCTCGTCCGTGGCGCAGAAGGCGTCGAGCGCGTCCACGAGATCGGACCGCAGCAGAAACGCGCGCCCGCCCGCGAGGTAGGTCCGCAGCAGGCTGCGCGCGGGCCCGGGATTTTCCTTGAGCCACTCTTCAAGGCGCGTCGGCACGTTCCGCCTCCTCCGGCACCCGGATTTCCCCAAGGAAGTTGTAGTAGTCGATGGCCTCCAGCACGCCCCACGCGTACCGCCCGTCGGCGAAGCGGACCCGCGGCCTCCCGCGCAGCAGTTCGAGCTCCGGGTTGTAGCCGCCCACCACGACGGCGAGCGTATTACCGGCCAGCATGTCCTCGTCGTCCCCCGAATCGCCGGCGGTGAGCACGCGGTCCAGCGGCACGCCCCACTTGAAGGCCACAGCGCGGACCGCCAGGCCCGGCGACGCGCGGATGGGCAGCAGGTCCACAAAGGTGCCGTGCGAGCAGATCACCTGGACCCGCAGTCCTTGACGGCGGAGGTGCCGGGCGATCCGCTGCCGGTCCGGAGCGTCCGGCCCGTTGCGGCGGTAGCTGATCTTGAAACGGCGTTGCTCGGCCTCGTTCTGAAGCTCCAACCCGGGGAACCCGGCCATGGCCGCCCGCACTTCGCCGGGCTCCCACTGGTAGTTGATGTGACGATGCCACGCCGGATCGGGGGTCAGGGACGCGCCGTAGCGGATTTCGGTCCCCAGACAGCTGATGAGCACGTCCGGCGGCGGGCATCCGAGGGCCGCCAGCGCCTCCATCGCGGATTCCGGACGCCGCCCGGTCACCACGCCGAACCCGACGTGGTCGCCGGACTGCTTCAGCACGTCGATGAGCCGCGCAGCGCCCTCGGGGTCGCCGGAGAGCGTGTTGTCGATCGTGGTCACGAGCAGCCG
>CAYXFW010000624.1:0-2243 GCA_964464305.1 uncultured Verrucomicrobiota bacterium | reverse complement strand
GACACCCGCGACGCCATCGTCTCGATCTACAGTGGCGCCGGCGGCACCGAGTCGTGCGATTGGGCCGACATTCTATTCCGCATGTACAAGCGTTTTGCCGAGCGCAGCGGATTCCAGGTGGAGGTGCTCGACGCGCAGCCGGGCGAAGAGGCGGGGCTGAAGAGCGTGAACATGTTCGTGCAGGGCCCCTACGCGTACGGCTATTTCAAGTCCGAGCGGGGCGTCCACCGCCTGGTCCGCATCAGCCCGTTCGATTCGAACAAGCGGCGGCACACCTCGTTCGCCGCGCTGGATGTCTCCGCGGAGATCGACGAGGACATCGAGATCGAGATCGACGAAAAGGACCTCCGCGTCGACACGTACCGGGCGGGCGGAGCCGGCGGCCAGCACGTGAACAAGACCGATTCGGCGATCCGCATCGTCCACAATCCGAGCGGCATCGTCGTGGCGTGCCAGGCCGAGCGCTCGCAGCATTCCAATCGCGACAAGGCGATGAAGATGCTGAAGGCCCGGCTGTACGAACTCGAGGTGGACAAGAAGCGGAAGGACATGGAGCAGTTCTACGGCGAGAAGGGCGACATCGCATGGGGCCGGCAGATCCGCTCGTACGTTCTCCAGCCGTACCAGATGGTCAAGGATCACCGGACCGACACCGAGACCGGCCGGGTCGACCTTGTGCTCGACGGCGATCTGAAGCTGTTCATCGACGCCTTCCTGCGGCAGGGTCGGTCGACGAAGTAGCGATGAGCATCCTGGCCCAGATTCTCGCGGACAAGCGGGAGGAAATCGCACGGCGAAGGGCGGCAACGCGGGAGACGGACCTGCTCGCCACGGCGGCTGCGCGGGCGCGACCGCCGGGGTTTGCCGCGGCACTTCGGAGCCGCTCCGTGGGGCTCATCGCGGAGGTCAAGCGACGGTCGCCCTCGGCGGGCACGATCCGCGACCCCTTCGATCCGGTCGCGATCGCCCGCGCGTACGAGGCGGCCGGCGCACAGGCGCTGTCGGTGCTGATGGATGCGAAGTACTTTGGCGGTGGCGAGGCCGATTTCCGGTCAGTCCGCGAGGCGGTGGCGCTCCCCATGCTGTACAAGGAGTTTGTCGTCGATCCCTGGCAGATCGCCCACGCGGCGGCCCTGGGAGCCTCAGCCGTGCTGCTCATCGCCGGGGCTGTGGACGCCGCGCAACTGCGGGACCTTTCCGCAGCGACCCGCGCGGCCGGGCTCGAGCCGCTGGTCGAGGTGCACGACGATGCGGACCTGGACCTGGCGCTCGCGGCCGGTGCGGACCTGGTTGGGATCAACAACCGCGACCTGCGGACCTTTGCGACGACGATCGAGACGACGCTGCGCCTGGCAGCCCGGGTGCCGGCGGGGGTCACGCGGGTCAGCGAGAGCGGGATCCGCGGCGCGGACGACGTCGCGCGGTTGCGCGCGGCCGGTGTGCATGCGATCCTTGTGGGAGAGCATCTGCTGCGCCAGGCCGACCTCGGGGCGGCGGTACGGGAACTCATGGCCGGCGTCGCGCCGGCGGGAGGATGACGGAATGACGCCGGATCCGGCACGTGTTCTGATCGCCCGCGGCGTTGTGATCCACGCGCCGGCATCGGTCGACATCGCCCCGTCGGTCGATCCGGACCGCGTCGCGCCGGGCGTTGTGATCCATGCGGGATGCCGGCTCCGCGGCGCGTCGACGTCGATCGGCCCGGGCTGTGTGCTCGGCGCAGAGGCTCCGGCGACCGTCGAGGACTGCCAATTGGGACATGGCGTCGAACTGCGGGGCGGCTATTTCTCTGGAGCGACGTTCCTCGACGGGGCGTCCTGTGGCAGCGCGGCCCATGTCCGGCCGGGCACGTTGGTGGAGGAGGGGGCCTCCTGTGCCCACGCGGCGGGGCTGAAGCAGACGATTCTGTTCCCCTATGTCACGACAGGGAGCCTGATCAACGTCTGCGATTTCCTGATGGCCGGCGGGACGTCGCGGAAGGATCACAGCGAAATAGGGTCTTCTTACATCCACTTCAATTTCACGCCGCATGGCGACAAAGCGACGCCGACGATCGCCGGGGACGTGCCTCGCGGAGTGTTCCGGGACCGTGCCCGCATTTTTCTGGGTGGGCAGGGCGGCATGGTCGGTCCGGCGCGCATTGCCTATGGCGTCGTGATCCCGGCCGGGATCGTGTGGCGCGGTGACGCCCCGGATGAGCATGCGGTGCTCGTCGCGTCGGCAACCACTGCGGGCGCGGCACG
>CAYXFW010000623.1:0-2246 GCA_964464305.1 uncultured Verrucomicrobiota bacterium | reverse complement strand
CCGAAACCTCGGCTTTGCCAACACCACCTTCACCAGCTCCGGGGACAGGGCCTTCATCCACTACCGCCAGATCGCCGACAATGTGCCCGACGCCGACCCGCTGTTTGCGGATGAAGCCCGCATGGATTTCACGCTTTCGCCGAAGTCGCCCGCGTTCGCCATCCCGGGCTTCCGGGACATTCCCTTCCGCGAAATCGGCCCGCCCAAGCCCGGCAAGCCGCGGGAACTGGCATGCTGGGATTTCGCAACCTCGAACGATGTCGAGGGGTTTGCGATCTGCGACGAAGTCATCCCGTCGCCGGTCCTCGTCCGCGGCATGATCGCCGAAGCCGCCCCCGGCCATCCCACGTGGTCACTGAGGGTCCGCAACTCCGAGATCGACGGAACAACCGAGGCGGAGGCCATCGCAGCCGGCGATTTCATCGAGGTCACTCTCGCGCCGCACGCCGGCCAGTCCATGTCCCTTGCGAAGCTCGCCTTCGAGCACCGCGGAACTCCCGAGTCCGCCGGAGTGACATTCTCTGTACGATCCAGTGTCGACGGCTTTTCTTCCAGCTTGGGCAAGGTCACGTCCATTCGCTCGACGCGATGGAACCAAGTCGCGGTCGTCCTGCCGTCCGCGCCGTTCCAGGGTCTATCGAGTGACGTGACGATGCGGATCTACCTCACAGGTCCACCGGCTCATCCGCGGCCGAATCCACCGCCATCGACGGCATCACGATCCACGGCACGACCCACCCCGCCGCCCCCGTCGGTGTCCTGCGCCGTCTCGGAAACTGGTTGCAGCGATGAGCGGCCCGCTGCCATCCCATTCCAACCGGGTCCCCCTCGGGATGCTCAAGAGTCGATTCCGGATCTCCCGCAGATCTGCGCGAATCGCACTCGCGACCTTGGCCCTTTCGGCGACGATTGTGTCGATCGCCTTTCGCGTCAGGCAGGAACCGGTGCGGACCGGAACCGACGCTTACTTGCCCACGCGAACGTTGTCTTCATTATCTTGAACGACACCAACGGAACGCTATCCGCGGTGATCGTCTCGAATCGTGACCGCAGGCCATGAATCCGGCTGCGCGCCCCCTCGCCGGGTTCAGCATTCCACGTGGTGCGGGGCGCTGGAGACGGCGGCGAGGCCGCCGCGGGCGGTTTCCTTGTACTTGGCGTTCATGTCCAGGCCGATCTGGCGCATGGCGGCGATGGACTCGTCGAGGGAGATCCGGTGCTTGCCGCTGCTCCCGAGGGCTAGCGTCGCCGCGTGCAGGGCCTTGACGGCGCCCATCACGTTGCGCTCGATGCACGGAATCTGGACCAACCCGCCGACGGGATCGCAGGTCATGCCGAGGTGGTGCTCGATGCCGATCTCCGCGGCCATTTCCACCTGGTCCGGCGTTCCGCCGAGCATCTCGACGATGCCGCCCGCGGCCATGGCGCAGGCCGAGCCGACCTCGCCCTGACAGCCCATCTCGGCGCCGGACAGGGACGCCGCGCGCTTGATCAGGGCGCCAATGAGCCCCGCGGTCAGCAGACCGCGCACGATCTCGCCGGCATCCACGCGGCCGGCGTCCTGCAACGCGGCAAATGCAGCCGGAATCACGCCCGCCGCCCCGTTGGTCGGCGCGGTCACCACCCGGCCCCCGCACGCGTTCTCTTCGTTGACCGCCAGTGCGTAAGCGTGGGCGAGAAGCTCGACAGGATCCGACAGCGGCAGTCGGGCCGCGGTTCCGTCGCGGGCTGCGCGATGGGCGGTGGGCGCGCGACGGTACACGTTCAGCCGGCCCGGAAGACGCTCCTTCGGATCCGCCTCGATGCCGCGCCGGATGCAGTCGCGCATGGCGGACCAGACGGCGAGAAGCCCGTCGCGCACCGCGGCTTCGGTCTTCCCCGTGGTCGCCTGCTCGTTCTCCAGCGCGACCCAGCTCCATCCGACCCGAAGCCGCTTGCAGATTCGCATCAGTCCCACGCCGTCGCCGAACCGGTGGCGCGGCGGGTGGCGCGTCCCGGCACGGACGCCCACTGGCGTGCGACTTCCATCGGGCTCGATCCGCTCGACAAAGCCGCCGCCGACGGACAGGTAGCGCTCCTGCGTCAACACGGCGCCGGCGGCATCCAGGATCGCAAAGTCAATCGCATTCGGATGCTCGAGGCCCCCGGCCAGCGGATCCCACACCAGATCCACCCCGGGATCGAAGGCCAACGGGATGCCGTCGACGGTCGCATGCTTCCTCGCCCGGATCGACCTCGCGGCGTGG
>CAYXFW010000622.1:0-2247 GCA_964464305.1 uncultured Verrucomicrobiota bacterium | reverse complement strand
AGGACCTCCTGCCGCCCGTACGCGACGCAGACGGATTCGCAGAGGATGATGGGGTTCATGTCATCCCTTTGTGCATTACTTGTGCCTCCGTTCAGGGCGCGGTCTTCGCGGCGGCAAGCTTCGCCACGACCGTGTCGATCAGCGACAGGTAGTCCCTTGCCTCCGGCGAGCCGCCGACGCTGAGGGGGGCGATAACAACGCGGAGCCCGGTCTTCTCTGCGATCCGGCGGGCCGCCCTGTCGCTGTAGAACGGCTCCTGCAGGATCGACGCCACGCCCCCGCTCTTTGCGCGGGCGACGAGGTTCTCGATGTGCGCCCCCGACGGCGGGATGCCGGGCTTCGGCTCGATCTCTCCCGCGACCTCGATCCCGAAGCGGCGGGCAAAGTAGCCCCAGCTCCGGTGGTAGGTGAAGATCCGCGTTTCCTTCAACGGTCGCATGGCCGCGTCCCAGCCGCCGGCCTCGACGCCCTCGCGCTGCAGCCGCGCATCGAGCGTCCCGGCCGACCGCAGCGTCCACAGTTCGTCACCGGGGACCTTCGCGACCGCCGCGGCGCCGAACATGCGTTCGTCGATGAGCTTTCGGAAGCCGGCGGCGCGTTCCGCATAGCGGGCTGCCCCATCCGGGTCGATCTGGCCGAGCTTCGCCGCGAGGCCCCCGGCCACGATCCGCGCATTCCACGGATCGAGCCAGAAGTGCGGGTTGCCGGACGGATGAACGTCGCCCATGTCGCGCGAGATGCGGACCGTTGGCACCTCGATGGGCTCGACGAGCGAGCCGGCGTCGAAGTGGCCGGGCTGTCCGATCTGGATGCGCGGATTGCGCGAGCCTTCCAGTACGACCGGTTCCCAGCCAATCTCAAGCTCGAGGCCGGCGCGGATCCAGAGGTCCGCATCGCGCGCCGCGAGGATGAAGGACGGCTTGCCCTGCATCATGTGCGGGTCGTCTGCGCCGGTGCAGATGGAACGGACAACCGCCCGGTCGCCCGCGACGGCGTGGGCGATGCGGGCGAGGTCGGACGTCGTTGCGACGATCCGCAGTGGCGCCGCGGAGGCCTCGACGGCGAAGACCGCCGCCAGAACGGCGGCGGCCGGCCAGGGGCTTCCGCGCGACACATGCGGTGTCGGAAAGCCGTGCCTCGAAAGGCCGGCGGACCGAGCGCCACGAAGGGCAGGGTTGCCGGGGTCGACGCCCCCGGCTACAGGGTTCTTGAACGGTTGAAAGGGCATAGGCGTTCTCCCGTTTAGAACTTGTGCGCGCCGTGGGCGCCGATGGCGAAGATCGCCTGGAGGTAGATCTCGGTCGCCTCCTCGGTGCCTTCCCCGGTCTCGTAGCCGCCACGGCTGATCTGCACGCGGAAGCGCGAGAATTCGGACGGCGTGAAATCGATCATGGCCGAGGCCTTCCAACTCGGGTCGAAGGACTCCGAGGCACCGTCGGGAAGATCGGTCTCGTTGGTCAGACCGACCTGCTCCCAGCGGACGCCGGCGCGCCAGCGGGGCAGGAAGCCGTAGACGGTCTGGAGGTAGTAGCCGTCCTGCCGGTCCTCGAGACTTCCGCTCCCGCCACCGATGAGGTCGAGGGCTTTTGTGCGATTCGCGTACTCGCCTTGGACGGTGAGATCGCCCTGTGCATACGGCGTGGGCGCATCGTACTTGTAGACGAAGTCCGCACCCCAGATCGTGGAGTCGCCGTCGAGCCAATCGTCGGCCGCGCCGTCGCCGTCCTCGTCGTGTTCCTCCTGATGCACCCCGGTAAGACCGAAGACGCCGAGCTGCAGGCCGTGGCGACCGGGCAGGTTCGGGCCGAACTTGAGCCAGCCGACGCCGACGCGCGGCCCGTCGCGCTCCGGAAGCGGCTTCTCGCCGTGATAGGCGTAAGAGCCCTCGTTGTCGCCCTGGAAGCCCTCGACCCCCGCGAGCAGATAGAATGGCGTTGGGGCCAGCCAGGAGACCTGTGCGCCCTTGTCGTTCAACCCGTGGTCGCCGAGCAGCAGCCGGTAAATCAGCGGCTGGTCGGTGAAGTCCCACTGGTGCGCGTGCTGCGCGTTCAGGTAGCCGAAGTCGCTGAAGAACTTGCCCGCCTTCAGCTTCAGGCCGCCCGGAAGCGCGATTGTCTCGAACCAGGCCTCCTCCAACTCCGCGCCGTCCTCGTCAACGGCAGCGTTGACGAGCGCGCGGAAGTACGGGTCGACCGCGGCCGTGACCACCACCTCGGCGTGGCGCAGGTTGAAGCCGTTGTCGACGCC
>CAYXFW010000621.1:267-2258 GCA_964464305.1 uncultured Verrucomicrobiota bacterium | reverse complement strand
CCGGAGGTATCGGTCCCACCGGGCTCGCCCCGGTGGGGAGAAAAAAGGGGGCGCCGCATCGCCGTGCAGCCCGGGACATACGGCGCCATCCCCTTCGCCGCGCCCTCGCAGATTCCACGGCTGTGGCCGACGACGAACGTTGCTCTGAAGGTCTGTTGCACGGCGCCGACGGAGCGGCGCCCTCCAGAGCCGTGCTCTCGCATGTCGATCAAATGAGCACTGGAGGGCCGCGCTCCGTCGCGGCCGTATTCATGCGTGCTTCACGACGCTCCCTTTCGCGCACATCCGGCCCAGCTGAGGATTGTGGGCGTTGCGGCGCGCTTGCGGAGCGCGGGGCGGCGGTATAGCATTCCCCGTGATGCATTCGCGCCGACAGGTTCTGGGCTGGCTGGTGGCCTTCGCAACGGCGGGGGCGCTGGCCGCGCGCGCGGCGGACGATTCGTCGATGATCCGGAGCATCGCCTACGACGCGGCGAGCCAGACGCTGACCGTCGTGATGGCCAAGGACGGAAAGACCTATCGCTACTCCCGCGTGCCTGAAAAGGTCTACCGCGACTTCCAGGCAGCCAAGTCGAAGGGCACGTATTACCTGCTCCACATCAAGGGGCGGTACGAGTTCAGCGCCACGTAAGGGGGCCTGGCATGAAGGTGACGACCGGAGTCCGCGAATTCTTCCCCGGCATCGCGAAGATCGTTTGCGAAGGGCCGAAGTCGAGAAACCCCCTGGCGTTCCGCTGGTACGACGAGGACCGCGTGGTCGCCGGCAAGCCGTTGAAGGACCACCTCCGCTTCGCCGTCGCCTACTGGCATTCGTTCTGCGGCACCGGCGGCGACCCGTTCGGGCCGGGCACGAAGGCGCTGCCGTGGCTGAAGGCGGCGGACCCGCTGCAGCAGGCGCGCGACAAGATGGACGCCTGCTTCGAATTCGCCACCAAGGCCGGCATCCCGTTCTACTGCTTCCACGACTTCGATCTCGTGGCCGAGGGCGCATCGATCGCCGAAAGCGAGCGGCGCCTCGACGCGATGGTCGCCTACGCGAAGGCCAAGCAGCGCGCCTCGGGCGTGAAGCTCCTGTGGGGCACCGCCAACCTCTTCAGCCATCCGCGCTACATGAACGGCGCCGCGACCAACCCCGACTTCTCGGTCGTTGCCCGCGCCGGCGCGCAGGTCCGCAAGGCGCTGGACGTCACGATCGCGCTCGGCGGAAGGAACTACGTGTTCTGGGGCGGACGCGAGGGCTACGGCAGCCTGCTGAACACGGACACGAAGCGCGAACTCGACCACCTGGGCCGGTTCCTGACGATGGCCCGCGACTATGCGCGCAAGCAGGGCTGGAAAGGCACCCTCCTGATCGAGCCCAAACCGATGGAGCCCACGAAGCACCAGTACGATTTCGACGCCGCCACGGTGATCGGCTTTCTCCGGCATCACGGCCTCGACAAGGACTTCAAGCTCAACATCGAGGTCAACCACGCCACGCTGGCCGGCCACTCGTTCCAGCACGACCTGCAGACCGCCGCCGACGCCGGCATGCTGGGCAGCATCGACGCGAACCGCGGCGACTACCAGAACGGGTGGGACACCGACCAGTTCCCCGTCAACCTGATGGAGCTCGTCGAGGCGATGCTCGTCATCCTCCCGGCCGGCGGCTTCAAGACCGGCGGCATCAACTTCGACGCGAAGACGCGTCGGAATTCGACGGACCTTTCGGACCTCTTCGTCGCCCATATCGCCGGCATGGACGCCTTCGCGCGGGCGCTGATCGTCGCCGACCAGATCCTCCGGAAGTCGCCCTATCTCCGGCTCCGCGCCAAGCGCTATGCCTCATTCGACGCAGGCAACGGCGCGAAGTTCGAGAAGGGCCGGCTGACCCTGAAGGATCTGCACGCCATCGCCTCGAACGGCGGGGAACCGCGCCAGATCAGCGGCAAACAGGAGCTGTACGAACTGATCCTCGCCCAGTACACCTGACGGCCCCAAGCCCGAATCCC
>CAYXFW010000621.1:0-257 GCA_964464305.1 uncultured Verrucomicrobiota bacterium | reverse complement strand
CCTGTCCGTTATTTCGCGGGGTCTCCGTTTCAGCCCTCCTGGCCTTCGCAATTCTGCGGTTCAGTATTCGATATTCTGCTGTTCGCCATCTGCGACGACCTGCGCCAGCGAGTCAGAGCCGTCCAAGGGTTGGAAGAGCAGCAGAGGCCATTGTCCGAACCTTGGACGTCAGTCGGGTTTCCAAGGACCGACACAACGACTCGTCGCGTGCTGATCCAACTCACGGGAGTCGGAGTTACTTGAAGGTGTCTCTCCCC
>CAYXFW010000620.1:988-2263 GCA_964464305.1 uncultured Verrucomicrobiota bacterium | reverse complement strand
ATGCCCCGGAGGCGCACAAGCCACGCATCGAAATGGCATCAAAGGAGTGGTTGTCAAAATGGTGAAGAACATGATCTGCCGCGCTTTCCTGGGTAGCGGTTTGCTTTTCGCACTGGCCGGCCATTCTCGCGCCATGGCCACCCGCCCGGTCCCGCCACCGGTCCCGATGAACTTCGTCCGCGCCGCCTCGGAGTCGGAGGCCAACGCCATCGCCATCGAGTGGGTTGTCCCCAAGGTGAAGTCCGTGGGCCCCCTCGACCGGATCGAACTTCTGATCCTCGCCCCCGACGCCACGCCCGTTTTCGGCGCGATGCAGGTACTCGGCAACGACTGTGACCCCGTTCCGCCCGGCGCCTTCGGCGTGGTGCTCGACCCAGCCAGTAAAGACCGCTCGATCAAGAACGTGGCCAGCGCCGGCCAAGGCGGTCAATGGGACCAGGCGGCCCCGAATGGCACCCTCCTCACGCAGAGCGTCGGCGGCGTCGTGGGCGGCAACCTCGGCATCGCCTTCTGGATCCGGCCGAAGAACTGGAGCCCCGGACGCCATCTCATCCTGACCCGCGCCGTCCGGAAAAGGCAGCGCCCCGAGCCGTGGCGCACTCTGGCGACCCTCGATATGGCCGACGATGGCCAAACCGTGATCTCAAACTGGGGGATCGTGAAGCCTGTCTTCCAAGTCGTCGGCGCAGCCGCCCCCGTGTCGCTGGAAAGCCTCGGCTCCGTCACGCTCATTCGGTATGAAAAGAAGCTGCAGACGGAAGGAGTCGTGATGAAACGCTGGGGGGGCGATGTCAGCGGCGATTTCAAACATGTCGAACTCAACCGCCGCGAATTGAACGCCGCCGACCTTCCGGAAGGCGTTCTGTCCCTCCAACCCGGCTTCTACCAGTTCAGGCACCACTCCGTGTCCGGGCGCCCCCCGACGGGATTCTACGGCGAAAGCCCCGTCTTCGAAGTCCGGCCCGAGAAGAAAATCATCGAGGTCCGGGTCCAACTGTTCCCCGCCATATAGGAAATATATGAATACGAAAAAGACAACGATCGGCATGTGTCCCTCCCGCGTGCGTGAGCGTGCCTGCATGAGGGCGCCTCTCCACCATCTCGATCGCCACGCTCTTTCGCCCGCAGAGTCCGGGCAGCGGTTCCGTGTCCGCCGCGGGCCCCAGACGCATTTTCGGGCGGTCCTCTTCTTCCTGGCCTGCCTCGCCGTGCACATGCCTTTCCAGGCGCTGGGCATCGAGGCGATCAATCTGCTCTTCCGCCATTATGACAAGA
>CAYXFW010000620.1:0-978 GCA_964464305.1 uncultured Verrucomicrobiota bacterium | reverse complement strand
ATGATCACAAAGTCCGGACAGAAAGTCGTCATTGTCGGCTCCGCGACGAGCAAAACGCCCGGTGCCTACAAATGCCCCCTCCTGAGCCAGCATGCGACAGGCTTTTCCGATGTCGACATGCGCTTCATCGGTACCGCGACCGACGAGGCCGGATTGTATCGCCAGTACGATGCGTTCTACGGCGAGTTGAAACGGCGCATCCACACCCGGCTCGGCAATCTGAACAACGTGGACCCGGCGACCATCGACCGGTGCATGGACGGCGTCAATCTGTATCCGCCGAACCAACTCGTCGATGACTTGCTCGTGGACGGCACGACCGATGGAAACGCATACCTGCAACGGCTGAAAGAACTGCACCGCAAACACAAGGGCAATACCCCCTTCCACCACGTCAACATGGGCTCGGACACGCTTGATATCGTGCCGTACAAACCGTTCATCCAGAACTATGAGGCGACCGACGGCATCCTGATGTATTGGAATCCGAACGTCGGCGCGAACGGCAAGGTGATCAAGGGCATTGCCTCCCTGGACGAAATTGAGACCTTGAATGTGGATGGGATGGTCAATTCCGGCCAGCAACTGCTCGGGAAAGCGTACAAATTCATGAAGGCCGGCAACGGCAAAGACGTCGCCAAGAATCTCGAGCGGGTGCGGACCAATCTCTTGAAGGCCAAGCGGATGTCCGGCTTCAGAGGTTCCTATGCCGGAAATCAATACCTGGACGACGCCTTGGCCGGCCTGAAACGGATTTCCCCGGGCGGGAAACCCAGCGTCCCCCAGGCCGACCAGTGGTTGGCGGAGAACCGCGCACTCATCGAGAAAGCCATGGAATCCGCCGGGTTCGAAATGAACCTGTGCGCGGCGATTTCCTCGGCGACCGGGGACGAAGCCCGCATGCTCCGGAATCTGCTGAAAAAAAGCGCCTGGCAGAAACTCAAAGATCGGTTGATCGCCACGTACCACGCCTCGGAG
>CAYXFW010000619.1:0-2271 GCA_964464305.1 uncultured Verrucomicrobiota bacterium | reverse complement strand
TGCGTGTCCAGTTCGCCGGGACTCCGCGCGGCCTGCGCCGCGGCCCGGCAGTGGAGGCAGGCGAGGTCGCACGCCTGGGTCATTTCCCAGACGGCGACGAGGGGGCGCCGGTCGAAATCGGGGCGGTCGCGGCGGGCGGCGGACGCATCGGAAACGGCGCTCATGGTCTCCTCCTGCTCGTGGGCATCGTCGGACCCTTGACAGCGCAACGTAGGGCATGCATAGTCCCCAGTCAACGGATATGCGGATAAGAATATCCGCAAAGAAACCGGCCGGGATGGATCCGGCCAACGGAAGGAGCGGAATCGTGAAGCATGGGCGTCTATGGGCGGCACTGACCGTTGTGATCCTCGGTTCGTTTGCGGTGCTCGGCTACTTCGGGTACCAGATCTATCAAAAGGCTCCGCCGGTCCCCGCCCGGGTCGTGACGGCGGACGGGCGCGTCCTGTGGACGGCGGAGCAGATCCGCGATGGCCAGAGCGTCTGGCAGTCGATGGGGGGCCAGGAGGTGGGTTCCATCTGGGGTCACGGGGCCTACGTGGCGCCGGACTGGTCGGCCGACCGGGTTCACCGTGAGGCGGTCGTCCTGCTCGACCGATGGGCGAAGGCCGGGCACGGAAAGACCTTCGACGAACTCGACGCCCCGACGCAGGCGGCGCTCCGTGCGCGGCTGCAAGCGGAGGTGCGGAGCAACGGGCACGACCCGGTCACGGGCGACCTCGTGGTGTCGGCCGATCGCGCCGCGGCCATCGAGGCGGTGAACGCGCACTACGACGCGCTGTTCGGCGACGGGGCGGAGCTGAAGCACCTGCGCGACGCGTACGCGATCCCTGCCAACAGCGTTCCGGATGCGCAGCGGCGGCGCGCGATGAACGGCTTCTTCTTCTGGGCGGCATGGTCCTGCACGGCCGAACGGCCCGGCGAGGGCATCTCGTACACAAGCAACTGGCCGCCGGACGACCTGGTCGGCAACCGTCCCACAGGCCCGATCGTCGTGTGGTCGATCGTCAGCGTGATCGTCCTTCTGGCGGGAATCGGCGCCATGGTGTGGTACTTCGCCTTCAAGCGCCGCGAAGAGGATGCTCCGAACCCGGCCGCGCCGGACCGGGATCCGCTCCTGGGCCTGAGCCTGACCGCATCGATGAAAGCGACGCTGAAGTTCTTCTGGGTCGTGGCGGCGCTGATCGTGGTCCAGGTGGGCCTCGGCGCGGTGACCGCCCACTACGGGGTTGAAGGGGGCGGATTCTTCGGGATCCCGCTGGCCGAGTGGCTGCCGTACGCTGTGACGCGCACGTGGCGCGTGCAGTTGGGCATTTTCTGGATCGCCACCGCGTGGCTGGCCACCGGCCTCTTCCTGGCACCCGCGGTGTCGGGTCGCGAACCGAAGTTCCAGCGCGCAGGCGTCAACTTCCTGTTCGTCTGCCTGCTGATCATCGTGGTCGGAACCTTGTTCGGCACGTGGTACGCGACCCGGCAGAAGATGGGGCTGGCGACGAACTTCTGGTTCGGACACCAAGGATACGAGTATGTCGACCTCGGCCGGTTCTGGCAGATCTTCCTCTTCGTCGGGCTCTTCGTGTGGCTCGGGCTGATGGCGCGGGGGCTGGCCCCGGCCCTGCGGAAGGGCGGCGAGCAGCGGCCGATGCTCGTCCTCTTCGTCATCGCGTGCATCGCCATCGCGCTCTTCTACGGCGCCGGCCTGATGATCGGGCGGCACACGCATCTCGCCATGGCCGAGTACTGGCGCTGGTGGGTGGTGCACCTGTGGGTGGAGGGTTTCTTCGAGGTGTTCGCGACCGTGGCCATCGCGTTCCTCTTCCTCCGGCTGGGGCTGGTCCGCGCCGGGACCGCCACGGCGGCCGCGTTGTTCACGACGGTCACGTACCTGACCGGCGGCATCATCGGCACGATGCACCATCTCTACTTTTCGGGCACCCCCACGCCGGTGCTGGCCCTCGGCGCGGTCTTCAGCGCCCTGGAGGTCGTGCCGCTGACCCTCGTCGGCTTCGAGGCCTATGAGAACCTCAACCTCTCGCGGGCCCGCCCGTGGGTCCAGACCTACCGGTGGCCGATTCTCTTCTTCGTCGCGGTGGCCTTTTGGAACCTTGTCGGCGCCGGTCTCTTCGGGTTCATGATCAACCCACCGATCGCGCTCTACTATATGCAGGGCCTCAACACCACGGCGGTGCACGGCCATGCCGCGCTCTTTGGCGTCTACGGGATGCTCGGGATCGGCCTGGGGGTGGCCATGGCACGCCTGATCTCGTCGCG
>CAYXFW010000618.1:0-2316 GCA_964464305.1 uncultured Verrucomicrobiota bacterium | reverse complement strand
GACTGCAGGTCAACTCGTCGACGACCCGCCACCAGCGGGAATTGACCTATTCCATGAGTATTATCTGAAAGAGGCAGCCCACTGAGGCGGCCTTGTTTTCATCGACAGCTGCGGACCGGTTGGCTTTCATATTCGTTCGAGGTCGCCATTTGCGCCAAGTCGGCCGAAGACGCGAACCGATGTCGCCCACCCGCATGGAGACGGCACCGTGCCGGTAGGACGTCCGGTTCAGCCAAACATGACCACGCCCGGTCCGTCGTTGCGCCCGCGCGGTCGGGGTCCCAGCGCGCCGGCGCGCTTGAGGACGCCGGCCAGACCGATGCGGGTGAAGCTCTCGGGCACCGGCGCGTGGGGCCGCATCCGCTTCCAGAACTCGTCGGGCGTCTCGCCGCGCGGGCGGGACAGGTAGAGACCGGGAAGTTCGGCGGTCCAGGCGGCCTCCGTTGCCCGTTCCTCGTCGGTCATGGCCGCCTGGCGAAGCTTCGTCCTGCGATGCTTGATCCAATCGCTCGTCGTGTGAAGGAGGAAGGCCTCGTCTCCCGTGGTCAGGCGCCCTTCGGCCCGCAGCGCTTCCAGATGGACGAAGTGCTCGTCGGCCAGTTCCCTGCGCATCTTGTTCTGTCCCTTCTTCGGCCATTCCAGCGAACCCAGCATGATGCAGACGGGATCGATCCGCAGGGCCTCCGCGTTGCCGGTCTTCAGCTTGCGCCGGACCTCGAAGAGACGCGTGGTTGCCTCGGCGGCGGTGATGCCGCGTGCGCCGATCCATCGGCCCGCCGGACCGCTCAGGCCATGATCTTCAATCACGGTGCGAAGCAGGTCCTCGTCGAGTGCCGCAGCCTCAACGCCCTCGTTGTCCACGTCCGGCTCTCGACGGCGCGACTTGCTGCGCCTGAGAGCCACGACGGCGAAGATCTCGTCGTGGCTCCCGAAAAACGAATCGAAGAACTCGAACAGGCGCTCGGTCATGTTGCCGGCGCGGAATCCATAACGGCGTCCCAGACGCGTCAGGAAACGCACCAGGTTCGACCAGTGCAGCTGTTTTCCTTCGCATGTCACGAAGAGCCAGGGTCCGGCCCCGACCGGTCGATGCTTGATGCAGTTCCGGATGGCCTTCAGCACCACCGGAAACAGGATGACGGGGCGGGCATGGCCGCGCCGCGTCTCCAAAACGACCTTGCCGGAGAGCGCCTCCGCCAGCATGAGCCCGCCAGCCGTCTCCGGACCGATCCTCGCGCAGGAAGCGAGCGCCGAAAAGAGGGCGGCCTGGGCTGCCATGAGGTGGGTGGCCCTGCCACCGAACGGGCCATGGATCGCCGGCTGGATCATCATGACGACGTCGCCGAACGTCGGCATAGGCGTCTGCAACGGATCGGGTGCGGCGCGTGGGCGCTGCTTCCCCGGCTTGCGACGGGCGGCTTTCCTACCCATGGAGCACCTTGGCGATCGCGCGCTCAAGCTCGCCGCGGATCAGGCGGTCCGGATCGGCGGCGACGCGGCCCGGGGGCGGAAGCGGGTCGCTGCGGCGCATCGGCGGCAGGGATTTGGTCGGATCGATCAGCTCGCCGAGCTTCATCTTCTCAGGCTCGGGACGCGGACGCTTCACCGCTGCCTCTGATCGCTTGAGACTGCGGTAGGCGCGGTCCAGGGAATCCTCGCGGTTTCCGAAGAAGAAGGCGATGTGGCCCAGGGGGAAGCCCGCGTGCCAATACGCGGTGACGCCGCCCCCCTTGTGGTCGTGGATGCGCCCGACGACGCCGACAGCGGCCAGAGCCTCGCGCGCCAGTTCCGCCGCCCCGTCGGCCGGACCGCCGCGGCCGTTGTGGACCACGTAATAGCCTCCGTCGAT
Organism: uncultured Verrucomicrobiota bacterium; assembly: GCA_964464305.1. Lineage (GTDB taxonomy): Bacteria > Verrucomicrobiota > Kiritimatiellia > PWTM01 > PWTM01 > VGWF01. Next base: position 467 of record CAYXFW010000618.1, on the reverse strand, counting down.
GCGCAAGGGCCAGCGCTGTTCGGTGGCCATGCGCCGGTCGTCCTCCTCCCACCGGCCGAACATCCCGGACACGCAGGGCAGCATCGGCGAATTTTCGCGAGGCTTGTTGTAGTATTGCGGACTCTTCCGCCCGTTACGGTGGATCCAGTCCCTCGCCACGTCGATCCAGCCGCGCCACGGCATCGGGAGGTACCCGAGCCCGAGCACGGTGCTCAACCGGGTGCCGGTGAACCAGTAGATGAGCAACAAGCGGATGACGGGCGCGAAGAGGGTGTTATGGTCCCCGCGTTTCTTGTCGGCTTCCAGGGTGCGCTCGAACTCGAGATGCCATTCGTCGCCGATCATGACCCAGCGGGTCTTGAAGCCGAGACCGTCCCAGACGTATCCGAGGCAGAACAGCAAACTGCGGGCGACCTCCTCCCAGACGAAGTCCGTGCCCTCTCCGAGTTCATAGTCGGGGGTTTCGA
>CAYXFW010000617.1:0-2325 GCA_964464305.1 uncultured Verrucomicrobiota bacterium | reverse complement strand
GCCGCAATGTGTGTGATGCCGGAGTCGTTGCCCAGGTAACCGCCGCATCCCGCCAGAACCCCTGCTAACGCGACGAGATCCAGACCCTCCGCAACCGGGGCGGCCAGCTCCGCCGCGGCGGAGCGGATGCCGCCGGCGATCGCATGGTCCGCTTCCCCCAGAATGAAGATCATGCGCCGTCCGCGCGCGGCAACGTGGCGGGCGACCTCGAGAAAGCGGTCGACAGGCCAGTTCTTCTTTGGGCTTCCACTCCCGGGATGGATGGCCAGCGGGGCCGGTCCGGCCCCGGCCGCTTCGAGCCAGCCCCGTCCCGCCGCCGACTCCGCGTCGCCGAGCCGCAGGCTGGGGGCCGCGCCGGCTTCGAAGAGCGCCAGCGTTTCCAGCGGCTTGAGCAGGTGGTCGACTATGTGGCCCGCGGGATCCACCGGCGACCGGTAGAGCAGCTCCTTCACCCCGTGCAGCCGGAGATTGCTCCCCACGAAGCCGTCGGGGTCGTGGAGAAAACTGAGGACGACATCGAACGACGAAAGAAACGCGATGGTGGCGTCGTCGATCTCCGGCCGCTGCCCGAAGAACCGGGAGATTCGCGCCGTATCCAGCGCATGCACCTTCGCGACCAGTCCGGCGGCGGCCGCCAGACGCACGATGTGCGGATAACCGATCAGCTCGATGTGGGCGTCGGGCCAGCGCGCGCGCAGGACCTGGAGGACGGGGAGCGTGACGACGAAGTCGCCGATGGCCCCGCCGCGAAGAATCAGAAAGCGGGGAGAGCTCATGGAGGAGAGTGATGAACTATGAGTGATGAGTGATGAGTGAGGAGCGGGGGATGAAGAGCGAGGAGCGACGAACGAGGAGGGATCAGGGCCGGAGATCGGGCGGCGAGGCGGACACTACGGCTGGGATTCAACACCTTGCGGCTTCCGCCACTCATCATTCATCACTCATAGTTCATCGCTTCTGCCTCATCACTCTTCGCTTATCACTCATCACTCATAGTTCATCGCTTCAGTAAGTCGTCACCGCAAGGCCGGCGAGGAGAAGGCCGACGGCCGTCAGACCGGCCGCGGTGAGGCGCGCGCGGGCGCTGTCCGTCAGCCACCCCGTCCATCGCCGGAACCTGTAGGGGCCGAGCATCCAGGCGATACCGGCAACGATCAGCACGTAGGTGAACGCGGAGAGGGCGGCGGTCCAGGACGAATCGCCCGTCCGCGCGGCCTGAAGCATCGGGTTGGCGGCCAGCAGCATGAGGCCGCCCAGCGCGCGCGGGGCGAGCAGTTCGTCCATGAAGACGACGACCGCCCCGAACGTGACCGGTCCGGCCAGCCAGATCCACGGCTTCCACGCATCGAACGAACCCAGCCGCGCGTGGTAAACGATCCACGCCACCCAGAACAGCGCGGCGGCCGAGAGCACCCACCCCGCCGGCTTGTTGCGCGGAAACGAGGCCAGCCCCGCACAAACCGCATCCCTCCGCGCCAGCAGCGCGCCCCCCGCCAGGATGCACGCGGCCCCCGAGATCAACGAAATGGTCGCCAGTGAAAGCATAAGCCGCGCATGATAGACCATCGTGGCCCATGATTCAAATGCCCCCGTCAGCCCAGAGGCGCAGGTCTTCCCACGGTGTGCTGTCCGGGAGGTATAAGCGTTGGGCCCGGCGATCAGTTCGAGCATGCCGGGTCTTCCATCGAAGACACCCACTGCACTCTGGCTGTGCCCCGGCGAGAAATCTCTCGAAGGACATGTAACCGTCGCTGTTGAAGGTCACAATCGCAGGGTCGGCCTCAGCGCCCGGTCCGGCCAGAACGGACAACGCCGCAACAGCCAGCCCCCACTTCACGATTCTCTTCATGAAGCTCCCCTCTCTTGTGAGGAGCGCCTAGTCATCCGGGATGTGTATCGCAAGCGGAAAGACATTGAAGAAAACTCGCAGATCGTCGGCATCGCCCAGAAAGAAATTCGTACCGAGGCAGGCTGCCGCCAGGCGCCCCACCAGCAGTCGGTGGTGGCTTCCGACACACGCCGGTCTCGCAATCGACGCTTGCACGCGGTCTAATTGCGACTTAATGTCGCGCCAACTGGAGGGAATCATATGAAGCAGAAGGCTAGGATGGGGGTGGTCTTCGTCGCGGCGGGGCTTCTTTCTGCAGGGCTTCTTGCGAGCGCGGAAACCGTCATCGATTCGTTCAGCGACGGCGGCGTGATCCGGTGGCAGGTGTCGGAGTCTCCGACGACCTGCGATGTGGAATGGGCATCGTCGCCGGCCGGTCCCTGGCAGAAGAGCTGGGACGGGCTCAAGGGTATTGTCGTCACCGGAACGTCCGCGCA
>CAYXFW010000616.1:0-2328 GCA_964464305.1 uncultured Verrucomicrobiota bacterium | reverse complement strand
CGACGACGCGGTGAAACGGTTCCGCCTGAAGGAGGGCGAGAAGCTCGCGACCGGATTTTCCGGCGGCGCGCGGGCCGCCTCCCTGTTCGGCGCGATGCGGCCCGGTTTCCGCGGCCTGATCCTGCAAGGGGCCGGCGGCAGCCAGGGGGACGGCGGGGGCTACGACTTTGAGGGCATTCGGAAGATTCGCGGATTCCGTACGGCCATGCTCGTGGGCAATTCCGACAACAACAAGAGCGAGATCCCGGACGTCAAGGCCGGCCTCGGGGGCAAGGAGAAGTTTCAGTCGTGGACGTTCGACGGCGGCCACGCCTGGGCGCCGGCGGAGAAGTTTGCCGAGGCCGCCTCGTGGGTCATCGGCAAGGCGGGAAAGTGAGGGGCGGACCCCGCGCCCCGGCTCGGACCTCCTTTTTTCCGTCGAAAGTTCTGGAATTCGGAACGCCGGTTCTCTTCCCATGGATGAGATGAGCGATTCCGTCCAGATTCCGGCGATACGCGGGGACGAGGTGTGGAGGCCGTTCGCCACCCGCGTGACCCTCGGGCGCGCGCGACCGGCGCAGGGGGCTGAAGCGGGGCTTGAAGCGTTGACTTCGGCCCTCCGGTCCCCTATGAATCCACCGCCCGGGGGGCGGCTGGCCGCGGACCGGGCGGACTTGATGAAAAACGAACCGGGGCCGGGCGGGCCGGTATACACCGTCCTGCACGAGTCCCCCCTGAAAGAATGAGGCATCCCATGGCAAAGGCAGCGAAGACTCCGGACGAAGAAGCCCCGAAAGACCCGAGCAAGGAACTTCCGGCGGCCTTGGCGAATGTTCTGGCGCAGATCCAGAAGGAATATGGCGACGGCGCCATCATGCGCCTCGGCAACGAGGCGACGGCGATCCAGGTCCCGTGCATTCCGACGGGCGCCCTCACGCTGGACATCGCGCTGGGCATCGGCGGCGTACCGCGCGGCCGCGTCATCGAAATCTTCGGCCCCGAATCGTCGGGCAAGACGACGCTCGTGCTGCACATCATCGCCAACGCGCAGAAGAACGGCGGAATGGCGGCGTTCATCGACACTGAACATGCGCTGGATCCCGCCTACGCGAAGCGGATCGGCGTCAACCTCGACAACCTGCTCGTCTCGCAGCCGGATTCCGGCGAGGAGGCGCTGAACATCGCCGACCAGCTGGTCCGCAGCAACTCGCTCGACGTGGTCGTCGTCGACTCCGTCGCCGCGCTGGCGCCGAAGGCCGAGCTCGAGGGGCAGATGGGCGACAGCTTCGTCGGCTTGCAGGCCCGTCTGATGTCCCAGGCGATGCGCAAGCTGACCGGCGCGATCAACCGGTCGAAGACCTGCTGCATCTTCACGAACCAGATCCGCGAGAAGATCGGCGTGATGTTCGGCAGCCCCGAGACGACGCCCGGCGGCCGCGCGCTGAAGTTCTACGCCTCCGTCCGCCTCGATGTCCGCCGCATCGGCACGATCAAGGACGCCGCCGGCGTGGCGATCGGCAACCGGACCAAGGTCAAGGTCGTGAAGAACAAGGTCTCCCCGCCGTTCACGGAAGGGGAATTCGACATTCTCTACGCCGAGGGCATCTCGTGGACCGGCTCGATCATGGACGCCGCCATCGCGGCGGGCATCGTCGAGAAGCGCGGTTCATGGCTGTCGTGCGACGGTCAGCAGCTCGGCCAGGGCCGGGACGCCGCCGCCCTCGATCTGAAGAAGAACCCCGAGCTGCAGAAGATGCTGATCGAGCGGACCACGGCGAAACACGGAGGCTTCGGCCCGAAAGCCGCCGCCGCGGCCGTCGCCGACGACTGAACCCGCGCCGCTTGTCCAAGGGTTGGAAGTCCCCGTCGGGGTTCTTCCAACCCTTGGACGTTTTCGGAGGGCGCGGACCCGCCAGGGACGGGGGGGTTCTACTTCGGACGGACTGCGTCCGACGCATTCTGCAGAGCGTCGGCGGTCGCATTTGCAGCCTTCTGAGCGGCGTCCTTCGTCGCGTCGGCTGCCTTGACGGCCACTTCCTTCGTGGCGTCCGCAGCCTTCGCGGCGGCTTCCTTGGTGGCCTCCACGGCCGTCACGGTGGCGTCCGCCGCCTTGGTCACGGCCGATCCGACCGCGTGCCCGACAGCCTCGCCCGCAGCTTCGACCTTCTGAACCGCCACGGGCGCGGGCTCCGTGGGCTTCCCGCAACCGGCGCCGAGTATCGCCACGGCGAGAACTGCCGCACCGCATGTCATCAGGATGGTCCTCATGGAACTCCTATTGTGGACACAGGCATCATGCATGGCACCCACCCCATAGGATCGTCCATTGCAGGCGCAAGTCAATCCGTC
>CAYXFW010000615.1:462-2331 GCA_964464305.1 uncultured Verrucomicrobiota bacterium | reverse complement strand
CGCCTGGAGTGGGATGCGGCCGCCGAACGCTTCACGAACAGCGACAAGGCCAACGAAATGCTGCACTACACGTACCGCCGGCCGTGGGAACTCGGCTGACCCATCGGGAGAAGACCATGAATCGAAGAGATTTTCTGATGTCCGCAGCGCTTGCCGCCGGAGGCGGCCTGGCCGTTTCCGCAGTCGCCCAGGCCCCCGCAAAGCCCCGCCTGCACGCCTTTTCGAAGCCGCTGGGCTGGCTGGGGTACGATGCGCTGGCGGAAACGATGGCCGCAGCCGGCTTCGGGGGAATCGACCTCGCCGTGCGCCCCAAGGGGCACGTGGAGCCGGAGACCGTGGCGCGGGATCTGCCCCTCGCCGTCGAGGCCGCCCGCAAGCAGGGTCTGAAGGTTGGCATGATGGTCACCGCCATCGCATCGGCCGACGAACCTCATGCCGAGCGCGTGTTGAAGACCGCAGCCCAGTGCGGGGTCGGCATCTACCGCATGGGCTACCTGCGCTACGACCCGGCCCTGGGCGTCGAGGACTCCATCGAAAAACTGCGCAAGCCGACCGCGGTGCTGGCGGCCCTGAACCAGGCGTGCGGGATCACGGGGTGCTACCAGAACCACCACGCGTGGGGGGACGGCCTCTTCGGCGGACCGGTCTGGGACATCTATTTCCTGCTCAAGGGCCTCGATCCCCGGTGGATCGGCTGCCAGTACGACGTGCGCCACGCCGTCGCCGAATCCGGCGGTTCCTGGGCCGTGGCCATGCGGCTCGTCGCCCCCTACATCCGCAGCACCTGCCTCAAGGACTTTGTCTGGGCGAAGAAGAACGGAAAATGGCAGCCCGACAACGTGTTCGCCGGCGAGGGCATGGTCCCGTGGGACCGCTATTTCAAGCTGTCGAAGGAACTCGGAATCCGGGGACCGGCCTCCGTTCATTGCGAATGGGACCTGTTCACGAAGGAAGAACAGGCGCTTCCCGAGGCCGAACGCCGTGCCTTGGCCGCGCGCAAAATGAAGCGCGACGGCGACTTCTTTGCCGCGCTGTTCGCGAAAACCGGCGTCCCCTACCTTTGACATCGCCGCGAGGCCCGGCCTCTCCGGACCGGCTCCGCGCGCCCGCGGAGCGGCCGCACCGCCCTGCGCGGCTTCCCCTCTCTGCGTTCTCTGCGATCTCGAGTTCGCCCCCGGCGAGCGGGCGCGAGACCCCGGCCCTCTTCGGCCCCTGCGCGGCCGGCGAGGCGCCGGACTTGCGAATTCCCACTTCCGGCGTAGGGTGTCCCACAAACATGAACAAAACCTATACAATCTGGCTGGCCGGCTGCCTGCTGGCGGCGGGGGCCCAGGCTGCCGGGCCGCCGCCGCAGGGGCCGGTTTCGTACATGGCGACGGCAAGCGCCTTCGGAGTTTTGCCTTCGGATCTGCGCGGCGGGGGGCGGATGGGGTTCAGCCTGGGCGATTTTGCCGCCGCCGTGATGGCGCGATCGTCGAACGGGTGGGCCGGCGGGGTGGCGGCGGAGATCGACCGAATCGGGTTCGATTTCGAGGATCCCGCGTCTTTCGGGGGTCTGGCGCCGTGGGGAGACGTAACGATCGTGTCGCTGGCGGCACCGGTTTCCCTGCCGGCGTGGGGGGGCGACCTCCGCGCGGCACCGTCGATGCGGTGGGCGAGCGAGGATGGCGCGGCCGCGGGTTCGTCCACGGTGGTGGGCGGGATTCTCTCCTACACGCGGCAGACGGACGGCGGTGTCACGCTGGGCGTTGGCGCCGCGCTCTTCAGCGGGCTTGAGGACGTCTGGGGATTTCCATTCCTTGCCGTGCGCTGGCAAATCAACGACGCGCTTCGGCTATCCAACCCTTCGCCCCTCGGGCCGGCGACGCC
>CAYXFW010000615.1:0-452 GCA_964464305.1 uncultured Verrucomicrobiota bacterium | reverse complement strand
GTCTGGAGCTGGCGTGGCGGTTCGCCCCGCGCTGGGAGCTGGCCGGAGGCGGTTCCTACCGGTCCGAGCGGTTCCGGCTCGATGACCAGGGCCCGGTTCCGGAGGGGATCGGCGAGTGGAAAGGAGTCCCGGTGTGGACGCGCCTCTCCTACCGCCTGGGTCCCGCGCAGGTGAGCGCCTTCGCGGGCATGGTGCTGGCGGGCCGGATGCGTCTGGAGGACCGCGACGGCGGGAAGGTGGATTCGGAACGAATGGACCCCGCGCCGATGGCGGGCCTGGCGGCGAGCCTCCGCTTCTGACCGCTTCAGACCCGGTCCGGCACAACGTACGGCGCGCGGTACTCGCGGCGCAGGAAGCGGTTCGCCCGACGCCCGGACAGCCATCCCTCGAAGCGCTCGGCCTTGGCGTCATATGACAGCATCGGACCGAGGACGACCCGGTCCTTCGCCAGA
>CAYXFW010000614.1:0-2331 GCA_964464305.1 uncultured Verrucomicrobiota bacterium | reverse complement strand
ATGGCGATGCCGACGTGGCCCTCGTCGACCTGCAGAAAGTCGTAGTAGTCGCCGCCGACCTCCTGGGCCGGAACGTTGACCGCGGCGAATTCGGCCAGGGGCGTGACGGGGACCTCCCGGGGCAGGAGCATCTGCTGGATCCGGCGCGCCACAGCCAGGTCGTGGTCGAGACGGCGTTTCGCATCCAGTTCCTCGCGCAGCAGGACGTAATGCAGCGACACCGAGGCCTGGTCAGCCAGCGCCTGCAGGAGGTTCAGATCGCTCGGGCTGTAGGGCTGGCCGTCGATGCGATTGGCGGCCACGAGGACGCCCATGACACGATGGCGGAAGCGCATCGGCACCGCGACGAGCGACCGGATCTTCAGGAAGGCGGGACCGTGGACGGGGATCTCCGGATCGCGTTCCGCATCCCGGATCAGCGCCGACGACCCGAGATCGGCCACGCGTCCGACAGGGCCCTGCCCTTTCCGGACGATTTCCGTACGGACCGCCTTCTCCACCGCCTGCGACTTGCTGGCCGTGCGGTCAAAGTCGTCAGCCATCGGGGCGAGCAGCGGCGGAAACACCCCGGAGATGGCGCGCGCGCGGAGCGTAGCACCGTCCTCCTCGAACAGGTAGACGGCGCCGGAGGCTCCACCCGTGGTCCGGAGCGCATAGAACAGCACTTTCTCGAGGAGCGGCTCGATGTCGATCACGTCGTCGTCGGAGAAGACCTCGGCCACGTCGTGGACGAAGCCGAACATGACCTCCTTCTCCCGGCGCAGGGCGTCGGACTCCCGCCGGCACCTGCGGTAGCGGCTCCAGAGGGCGACCAACCCCCCGGCAAGAATGGCCGACACGGCGGCGAGGAGGACCGGGGAAAGGATCCCCGGGATGGCCGCCGCCACGTTCATGGTTCCCCTCCGCCCTCCGTCTGGCGGCGGGCGACGCTGTCGCGCATGAACTCGATCACGTCGCGGAACTTCGGAAGGTTGTCGGCCGAGGCGGCGACGAGGTCCTCGTGCGCCTCCAGAATCGTCTCGTCCGCCGCGCGGGTCGCGGCATCGCGACCGAGGGTCACCAAGCTGTCCGGCTCCGGCTCGGCCCGCGGCTCGCCTGCCGGCCGGGCATCGCCGCCGGTCGGTGTCGCCTCGATCAGGTGGTCGAGGCCGAGCGTCCGGAACAGGCCAAGCGTCTTGACGGAAAGACCGGCGACTTCGACCCCCCCGCCCCTCCGTCGCAGGCGCATCGCCAGGCCGGCGACGATGCCAAGAAGGGTGCTGTCGAGCGTCTCGCACGTTGCAAGGTCGAAGTACGCCCGCCGGATGCCCTGCCGTTCGGCCGCGGCCAGAAACTCCCGGAGAGCCGGGCCCAACTTCAGCGATCCGCGTCCGACGATCCGGATGTGAACGGCCGTGCGGCCGACCGCGACCATCACCCGGTCCACTGGCTGTTCCGACGCAGACATCGATGCGGCCCCTCCGGCTGTGACGATCGTCAAGCCGCGGAACGTAGCACCGTGCCGGCGGGCATGTCAAAAGGAACGCGGAGCCCCCGGTTTCCTCCCGCCGGATTCCGCCCGTTCCGACCGCAATCGCCACCGTATCATTGACACCCGGACACCGGGGCGTCTATCATCCGCCCACAGCGCAAGATGGGAGACGGCTCTTGACGGCGAACGACGACTATGTCGTGGAGATTCTGACCGGGGTTGGCATGATCAACCACCGTCAGGGCGAAGAGGCCCTGAAGACGGCGCGGAAGGAGGACAAGCCGGTCATCGATGTCCTCATCCGCGATACCGCCCTTCCGAAGATCGACATTCTCAAGACCCTCGCCAGCCAGTTCGGCATGGAGACCGTGAGCCTCACGTCGATGGCCCTGCCGAAGGACCTCATCGACAGCGTGCCGAGCAAGGTGGCGCGCCGCTACAAGATCGTCCCCCTCAGCCGCGACGAAGGCACGCTGCGCGTGGCGTTGAGCGATCCGTTCGACGTCGAGACGCTGGACAGCCTCCGGTACATCCTCAAGACCAACGTCGAGGGCGCGGTCGCCCTTCCGGAGGAGATCGAGATCGCGCTCGATCATTACTATCCGCAGGCCAGCGAGGACATGGCCAGCATGATGAAGGAGCTCACCGACGGCACGGCCGCCGTGTCGGACGCAGACTCCGCGCTGAACATCAAGGAAGAGCGGACCGATGCGGACGAGCCGATCATCAAGCTGGTCAACCTGATCATCCTCGAGGCCTTCCGCCGGCGCGCGTCGGACATCCACCTCGAACCCCTGGAGAAGAAGTTCCGCGTCCGCTACCGCATCGACGGCGTGCTGCACGAGGTGGAAAGTCCACCG
>CAYXFW010000613.1:0-2331 GCA_964464305.1 uncultured Verrucomicrobiota bacterium | reverse complement strand
GGTCGGGGACCGCTGGGGCAACCGGTGGATCGACTGGTCCAGCGGCGTGCTGATCGCCAACGCGGGCCACGGACGGCCGGAGATCCTCGCGGCCCTGCGCGCGGCGATCGACCAGCCGCTGCTGGCGTCCTACGTCTTCGTGCATGAGGGCCGGGCGCGGCTGGTCCGGATGCTCCGCGACCTGATGCCCAACCCGGAGGCCTACCGCGTCTTCCTGCTGAGCACCGGCAGCGAGGCCACGGAGAATTGCATCAAGCTCGCGAAAACCTACGCGCTGGACAAACACGGGCCGGACCGGAAGGTCTTCGTTTCGTTCGACAACGCCTTTCACGGCCGCACCATGGGCTCCCAGCTCGCCGGCGGCATGCCGAAGGGCAAACGCTGGCTCGGCGGATGCTGCCCGCACTTTGTCCAGGTCCCCTTCCCCGACGGCTACAAGAATCCGGACACCTCCTTCGACCTGTTTCTGAAGACGCTCAAGGAAAAGGGCGTCGCGCCCGGACAGATCGCGGGCATCATGTCGGAAAGCTACCAAGGCGTCGGCCCCGACTTCCTCCCCGAGGAGTACGCGAAGAAGCTCGAGGCGTTCTGCCGCGAACACGACATCGTTCTGATCATGGACGAGGTTCAGGCGGGCTTCGGCCGGACCGGACGCATGTTCTGCTTCCAGCACTACGGCATCACCCCGGACCTGGTCGCCTGCGGCAAGGGGATTTCCTCCTCGCTGCCGATCTCCGCCGTCATCGGGCGGACGGACATCATGGACCTCTACGCCCCGGGCTCGATGACCTCCACGCACTCGGCCTCGCCGCTGGCGGTCGCCGCCGCCATCGCCAACCTGGAGATCCTGCTGCGCGAAGATCTCGCCGGACGCGCGGCAGAACTGGGCGCGTGGTTCCTCCCTGCGCTGGAACGCATCCAGAAGAAGCACTCGTCCGTGCTCGGGTGCTTCCAGGGCCGGGGCCTCGTCGCCGGCATCCAGGCGGTGAAGGCCGGAACCCGGACGCCGGATCCCGCCCTTGCGCAGCGGATCAACCTGGCGTGCCTCTACAAGGGCCTTCTCATGTTCGCGCCGGTCGGCATCGCGGGCGAGTGCGTCAAGATCGCCCCGCCGCTGTCGATCCCCGAGGATGCCCTGCGCGAGTCGCTGCAGGTCTTCGAGGAGGCCGTCGAGGAGGTCCTGGCGCAGCGCTGAGGCCCGTCCTGCACCCCCGCCGGACCGGAATCCCCCGGCCCGGCCCGGGGTATCGGTGTATCATTATCGAGTGCGATCGCACTCGATAATGATACATCCTGGTTCATCCCCCGGATGGACTTCCAACCCTTGGACGGCTGCGCGACATGACTTTCCAAGGGTTGGAAATCCGGGGGGCCCCGCTCCGGGGCTTGCGAATCCGGGTGCCCGCGTGCGACAATTTCCGACATGAACGCATTCGATCGCACCGACCGATCCTGGAGCGGAGACCGCGGTTCCCTGTCGGGAAGATGGGTCCTCGCTCTTGCCGCGGGAGCCGTTCTCGTAACCGCCGGCGCGGGACACGCCGCGGAGAGCCCGGCGCGTCCCAACGTGCTGGTGATCTTCACGGACGACCAGCGCGCGGACACCCTCGCAGCCCTCGGCAATCCTGTGATCCGCACGCCTCACCTCGACCGGCTTGTGACGGCAGGAGTCGCCTTCCGTCACGCCTACATGATGGGCGGACTGGTGGAAGCCACCTGCGTGCCGTCGCGGGCCATGCTGCTCGGCGGCCGCTCGCTGTTTCATGCCGATACGACGCTGGCGGCCTCGGACACGTGGCCGGCGGCATTCGGGCGCGCCGGGTACGCGACGTTCATGTCGGGCAAGTGGCACAACGCGAAGCCGGCGGTCGCCCGGTCGTTCGCCGCCGCCCGCGCGGTCTTCACCGGCGGCATGGGCGACCCGACAACGATCCCGTTGCACGACCTGCGCGACGGCAAGCTGGCCCCCCGGCCGGGCGGTCCTCACGCGCATGCCTGCGAGATCTTCGCGGACGAGGCGGTGCGGTTTCTCAAAGACCACGACGGACGTCGTCCGTTCCTGCTCTACCTGCCCTTCGACGCGCCGCACGACCCGCACGTCGTGCCCGAGGGATTCCCCGTCACCTACGATCCGGCCGCGATCCCCCTGCCTCCGAACTTCCTGCCCGTGCATCCGTTCGACAACGGCGAGATGGAGGTTCGCGACGAGGTTCTGTTGCCCAAGCCGCGACCGCCCGACGCGGTTCGGCAGATGCTGGCGGACTACTACCGCTACATTTCCTACCTCGACGGCCAGATCGGGCGCGTGCTGGACGCCCTGGCGGCATCGCC
>CAYXFW010000612.1:0-2341 GCA_964464305.1 uncultured Verrucomicrobiota bacterium | reverse complement strand
GTTTTTCAGGGCGTGATTCTGGAGGTGCGGGCATGAAAGGAATGATCGCCTTTCGGTGTCGTCACTGTGACGCGAAGATCTCCGCGAAATATCCATCCGCCCGCGAGCGTGCGGTGAGCACAAAGTGCCCGGCGTGCAGGCATGTGAACCTCCTGCTGTTTACGAAGGACTCTTTCGGAAAAGTCCATGTGCTTCCGGGCCGGATCGAGTTGCGGACGGCGGGGTCGGTGCTGTGAAGTTCGAGCTCAAGAAGGTGGTGCGGCGGCGGCACAACACGACGGGGTTGCGGCAGGTGCGCCGGGGGCGGACGCGGGGGCATGTGGCGAGGATCGCGCAGCGGATGGGGGTTCGATTCATCGAGACGTTGGAGTGAGCGAAGAATGGTCCAAACAGCAGGGGGACACCATGGGCAAGGACAAGGCAAGGCAGGCGGCGACGACGACGAAGGACGCAGGGAAGTTCCTGCGGGCGGAACTGCGGAAGGCCATCGTGGGGGCGGCCAAGCAGTTCAACATCCCGCCGAGGGCGGCGGCGGAGCTGGGGGCGGCGGTGCTGCTCTCGTTCATCGCGTCGGACACCATCGGGAAGGCGCTGAAATGAAGGATGAAGGCGGAAACCTGAAACCTGAAAGCCGGACCCGGCGCAGAAATCGCCAATCGCCGATAGCCGAGGGTATTGGCCGGCTGGCGATCTGCGACTACCGGCGCCCGCAGCCGAAGCCGAAGGGGAGCCTATGGAAGATCGAGGTGCATCCGTCGCGCCGGCAGGTGAACTATGCCGGGCCGGTGGAGCAGGTCTTTCGCGGCACCCGGGAGCAGGCATTGAACGAGGCGGCGGCTGTGGCCGGCAACCTCCGATGCAAGGCCGGGAAGGTGCACATCTTCAGCCTGGACACGGTGGCGGACATCGCGAAGGACGGGGCGCTCATCCACGAGCGCAGACTTGCATGAGCGGCGAGCACACCCAGCAGCTTTCCGACCTGGCGCCGACCACGGGCCTGCCTGTGGGCGCGTTTGCTGACCCGCCGGCGGTTGTGGTTGTGGATGGCATGGTGACGCTGACGGTCACGATGCCGGAGGGCATGTTCGAAGACCTGCGGGAGTATGCGCTGGCGCAGAGGTGCGCGAGCCCGGAGGAGCTGATCCTGCGCATCCTCCATGCCGCGACGACGCCAAGAGAGTTTGCGATTGCCGAGTTTGAGCGCGAGAACTACGCGCGGCACGGGGAGCCTCATCTGTGAGCGGATTCGATAAATGCGTGTGCGGGCGGCTGAACCTGAAGGGATATGCCTGCCGGTGCGGGCGGGGTGGCGGTCGGACCAATGTAGGCTACGCAGGAGCGGCGAACCCGGTGGACATAAGGAAATCGCCGATAGCCGATAGCCAAGGGGCGACGGCCAAGGCGGGGCCTGAGCGGTGGGTGTGCAAGTGCGGGAAGCTGAACAAAGCGGATGCCGCACGCTGCCGCTTCTGCGGGTGCGAGAAGAGCAGCGCATTGGCGGATCGCCAATCGCCGATGGCCAAGAAGAAGAGGAGGGGTGCGCGATGATCGTCATGTTCGAGCCGTTGCCGGTGGAACCGTGGTGGGCGGGGGTGCTGCGGGCACTCCGGATCCTGCCCAAGCGGCGGGATACGGTGACGCTAGAGCGCGGGAGCCTGAAGGTGACGCTGCGGCGCGGAATCCCGGTGGAAGCGCCCTGGTGGACGCCGCGGGTGTGGGAGGACTGGCCGGCGGCGCGCGGCCTCGGCATGCGGTGCTTCGTGCCCTACGAGGCGCGCGGTCCGCGCGAGGCTGGGAAGGACGAGCCGCCTTCCGCGAAGGATTCAGAGGGCGCCGGCGGATGACGGCCCGGGAACAACTGGCCTTGGCGGTGCTCGATCCACTCGAGGAGGCGAAGTGCATCGCGGCGCTGCGCGCCCTTCAGGGGGCGGACAGTGAGCCGTTGTACTCGGCGGACCAAGTGTGCGCCCGGCTGGGGGTGAGCAAGAGCACGTTCAAGCGGATGCGCGTGCCGCCGAGCTGGCGGAGCGGGCAGGTGCTTCGGTGGACGTGGACCGATGTGGCTGCGGCGGGGCGACGGGCGGGGAAGAGGACCACGGAAGGGGGGAAGGCGGCATGAACGGGATGATGCCTACTGCGGGAACTGGCGCGCTAAATGCCGGGGGCAGGGCCTACACAAGTCGGCCCGAACGGTGCCCGACGTGCGGGGGGAACCGGCCGGATGGGCGCTGGTTGGAGCTGCTGCTGGCGGCGATGGTGGGCGGCGCGCTTTTTGCGGCCGGGTGGATGTGGGAGAGGGCGCGGCACGAGATCCGGCAGGACCGGCCGGGGCTGGAGAGCG
>CAYXFW010000611.1:0-2347 GCA_964464305.1 uncultured Verrucomicrobiota bacterium | reverse complement strand
CTCGACGCTCAGGAACACCGTCCGCCGCTCCGGGTTCGGCGAAAAGTTGTCCACCTCGCAGCAAATCGACACCTCTTCGCCCGCGAGAGGCCGGGCCGGCTCCAGGTGGATGTCCGCAAGCGCTCCGTTCGCCACGACGTCATCGCCGATTCGGAGGTGGACGACCTCCACCCCTGCCGGGGCGCCGAGCCGCACCCGGTCCCACTGCGGGGCCTGAAAATCGGACACGACGTGGATCTCGCGCCGGCCCTCGGCATCCTTCAGCAGTTCCAACGCCATCTGCCATGCGTCCAGCGGATTGCCCGTCTCGCTCGTCACCGCCGCCCGGCGCAGCGCGACCTGAAGAGCCGACACGTTGATTCCCAAGGCCGGAAACTCCGCCCGGGACCGCGACCGGAGCCAGACGATGTTGGCCTGGTCGCGGGCCGTCAACCCGCCGAGGATGTCGGAGGCGTTGGCACAGGCCGCGGCGAAGCGGGTCTGCCCGCCTTCGGTGCAGCCCATGGAGGCGGTTGCATCGACGATGACGACGACGTTCTTGCGCTCGAAGGCGCCCGGCAGTCCCCGGCTGGAGAAGAAGAGCGGCTGCAGGAAGAGCAGAAGCACGGCCAGATAGAGGGCGGTTCGCAACAGCAGGAGCAGCCAATTCTGCGGCCGCTTGATCCGCAGGGTCTCGCGAACCGCCCGCAGGATGAACTCGACGGAACTGAACCGGTACGCCGGCGGCCTCGTCCGCGCGAAGAGATGCACCAGCAGCGGCACGGTCGCCAGGACCAAGAACGGCCAGAGGGCCGGATTGGCGAAGGTGATGCTCATCGCGTCAGGCGGTCGAAGAGATTGAAATAGTGCGAATCCGTCCGCGCCAGCGCGTAGTCCACCTGCCGCCGCCTGGCCAGCTCGCGCAGCGCAAGGATGTGCGCCTGCATGCCGTCGCGGTAGCGGCGGCGCAAATCCTCCGTGTGGGCCACCACGCGACGGCCGTCCTCCATGTCCACAAACGTCGCCAGGCCACGGTCGTCGAGGTCGAGTTCCTCCGGGCTCAGCACATGGAACAGGTGGACTTTGAATCCGCGGTGCAGGTAGGGGCTCAACGCCGCAAAGACATCCGCCGGCCGGTCGAAGAAGTCCGAGATGACGATGAGGGTTCCCCTGCGTCGGAGCAGCGGAAGCGACCGGCGCAAGGCCTCGGCAATGGAGGTGCGACTGCCCGGCTGATTCCGCTCCAGGGCATGCAGCAGGTTGTGCAGATGCCGCAGGGTGCCGGCCGGCGGCAGGAAGAGCCGGATCTTCTCGTCGAACAACTGGAGCGAGACTCGGTCGGTGTTCCGAACCACCAGGTAGCAGATCGCGGCGGCAAAGAACGACGCGTAGTCGAGCTTCGAAATCCGCTGCCCGAAACCCATGGATGCGCTGCTGTCGAGAAAGACATGGCATTCCATGTTCGTTTCTTCCTCGTAGGTGCGCAGGTAGGGCCGGTCGGTCCGCGCGTAGATACGCCAGTCGATCAGGCGCGGGTCGTCGCCGGGAACATATTGCCGGTAGTCGCGGAACTCGATCGACGACCCCCGGGAGAGCGAACGATGGCGCCCGGCCAGGTACCCCTCCACCAGCAACTTCGGCGCGAACTCGAACGAGGCGAGTTTGCGCAGGTCATCCGGTCTCAGATACTTGAATTGGAGCGACGCCATCAGACGCTCTCGAGCAGGTGATCGACGATCCCTTCCACGGTGATGCCCTCTCCCGTCGCGTTGTAGTTTGGAATGATGCGATGCCGAAGCACCGGCCGGGCCGCGACCGCGACCTCCTCGACCGACGCCGCCGGCTGCCCGCGCAGAAGGGCCAGGGCCTTGGCGGCGCATGTCAGATTCTGCGATGCCCGCGGGCCGGCCCCCCATGCCACGTATTGCTTGATGTACGCGTCCGCCCCCTCCGCCGACGGCCGCGTGGCATGGACCAACCGCAGGATGTAGTCCAATACGTGATCCGGCACGGGGACATCGAGAACCGCATCCTGCAACTCGCCCACCTCCCCGGTCTGGAGGATCTGTTGGGGCTCGGCGCCCCCACGCCCTGTCGTCCGAAGAACGATCTGCCGCTCCTCGTCGATCGAGGGGTAATCGATCAGCAGGTTGAAGAAGAACCGGTCCAACTGGGCCTCCGGCAACGGGTACGTCCCCTCGTGCTCGATGGGGTTCTGCGTCGCATAGACGACGAACGGCTCGGCCAGCCGCCGGGTCTGGCCGGCAACGGTGACCTGCTTCTCCTGCATGGCCTCCAGCAATGCCGCCTGCGTCTTCGGCGGCGTACGGTTGATCTCGTCGGCCAGAATCAGGTTGGCGAAGATCGG
>CAYXFW010000610.1:0-2365 GCA_964464305.1 uncultured Verrucomicrobiota bacterium | reverse complement strand
GGCCGGTTGGCGGCCGAAGTCGCTGGCCTGGCTGCAGAAGGAATACCCTGCGGCCAAGTTGTCGGAAATCAATGCGGCGATCGGCGGGACCGGGTCCGACCTCGGGGTCTTCCGCGTCGGCCAGGACGCCCTCCGGCACAGGCCCGACCTTCTGTTCGTCGAGTTCGCCGTCAACGACAGCGGTGCCAAGCCGGAGCGCATTCACCAGGCGATGGAGGGCATTGTGCGTCAGACATGGAAGGCCTATCCCTCGGCCGACATCTGTTTTGTCTACACGATCTCGGAGCCGGGTCTCAAGGACCTCCAGGCCGGCCGGTGCACGCGCTCCGCCACCGCGATGGAACAGATCGCGGACCACTACGGCATCCCCTCGATCCACCTCGCCCTCGAAGCGGCCCGCATGGTTTCCGACGGCCGCCTGATCTACAAGGGCGAGCGGCCGAAGACCCCGCCCGCCGACGGCGCGCCGATGCTGTTCTCCGAGGACGGCGTGCACCCGCTGATCGACACGGGACATGAGCTGTACCTGCA
This sequence comes from uncultured Verrucomicrobiota bacterium, assembly GCA_964464305.1. Lineage (GTDB taxonomy): Bacteria > Verrucomicrobiota > Kiritimatiellia > PWTM01 > PWTM01 > VGWF01. Next base: position 1,834 of record CAYXFW010000610.1, on the reverse strand, counting down.
GACGATCCGTCGCTCCTGGCCGGCCCTCGTCGCCGCCGGGGGCGCGACTCGTCCGCGCACCCTCCCCGCCCCGTTGCGCGCGGATAATTGGGAGCAGGCGAAGATCGTCCCCCTCGCCCCGGCCATGCGTTCCGGCGATTGGACGAAGCTGGATCCGGCTGGCGACGCCATTGCGAAGCGTTTTGTGGACCGGATGCCCGAGTTGTGGAAGGCGGCCTCGCCCGGAGCCGCGATCGCCTTCTCCTTCCGCGGCCGGGCCGCCGCGATCTACGACCTGCTCGGCCCGGACGGCGGCATGGTGGAGGTTCGGATCGATGACGCCCCCGCGCGGACCGTGGCGCGGATCGACGGGTACTGCACCTATCCCCGCATCGCCAAGCTCGACCTCGGAAGCGAGTTCACGACCGACACCGTGCACCGCGTCATGCTCACGCTGAAAGCCGAGTCGCCGGACAAGGCGAAGATCCTGTTCGAAAAGAACCGGCCCGACCTCGAGAAAAATCCGGCCAAATACGCCGCGAACACCTGGCACGCTGCGTCCATCCTGCTGCTCGGCGATCTGGCGCCGTAGCGGGGGGAGGAGGCGGTGGAAGGCAAGGCTCTGGGCTGTAGACTTTAAGGCTGTAGGCTGTGGGCTGTGGGCTGAAGGCTGTGGGCTGAAGGCTGTGGGCTCTGAGGCTGTAGGCTATTGGCTGTAGGCTATTGGCGATTGGGTTGGGGGCGGGGCCGGCAGGCGGCGGGCTTTCGCTTACTTGACCGGCGTGCGCAGGATTTCGACGACGGCCGTGTGGCCTTTCTTGACGGCGAACTCCTCGGCCCGGTCGCCGTCGGCGTCCTTCAGCCCGGCGTCGGCGCCGCGGGCGAGGAGCAATTTCACAACCTCGGCGTGACCCTCGGCGGCGGCGAACATCAGGGGCGACCATCGCTCGCTGCCATCGACCGCGTTCACGGCGGCGCCGGCATCGAGCAGGAGACGGACCGTCCCGGTCGCGGGTCCGGTGGAGGCATACATCAGCGCGGTCCGCCCGGTCTCGTCGCGAAGTTCGACCCTGGCGCCGGCGCCCAGAAGGCGGCGAACCAGGGCCTCGTGCCCGTTGTAGGACGCCAGCATCAACGCGGTGCGACCGTCTGGGCCGGCGGCATTGACGTCCATTCCATCCTTGATCGCCCGGCCGACCACTTCCTCGCGCCCTTCCAGCGCAGCCTCGAGAAACGCATCCTGCGCCACCGCCGGCGCGGATTCGGCCGCAGGCTTCGCCGGAGCGGCGGACTGGACCGGGGGCGGCGGCGCATCCGGAACCCGGCGACCGCATCCGCCACCCCACACGAGGAGGAGAACGAGGACCGGCATCGGCACCGCAACAACCCGTCGACCGACGGCGGACATGCTCATCTGACATTCCTTTTGGGGCGACTGTCGATCATCATGTACTCAACCGCGTGCTTGTCCGACAACATGAATGACGATGTCGCGCGATCACGCCGCCATTTTACTCTCTCAGGCCCCGGGAGACAAACGTCCCTCAGAACCTCCGTGGCGGGCGGGGTGGCGGGCTACCGCGCGGAGCGGAGGAGGTCGCGGTGCTGGTGGAAGTAGATGGCGCCGGAGGCGACGGTGATGGCGGCGACGGCGAGGGCCATCACGTAGGCGGCGCGGGCGAACCACAGGTCGAACGGATCCACCCATTCCGGCGCGAAGTGCGGGAGCAGATCCCGCTGGATCGCGAGGCCCAGCAGCATGGCGATGATCGCGACGATCTGCCAGATGGTCTTCTGCTTGCCCCAGGGGCCGGCGGAAATGTCGCGGCCGCCGCGGACGGCGAGGACGCGGAGC
>CAYXFW010000609.1:0-2380 GCA_964464305.1 uncultured Verrucomicrobiota bacterium | reverse complement strand
GAAGTCCGCGTTCGCGTCCCACTTGATGTAGGCCAGGCCCGGGATGCTCGCGATCATCGCGTCCATCTGCCCGTAGATGTTGTCGCGCAGGGCGGGATTGGTCATGTCGAGCACCACCTGCGTGCCGCCCCGGCCCTGCCGCAGCGGGCGGGTCTTCTCGCGCAACACCCAGTCGGGATGCGCGTCGACCAGCTCGCTCGTGGTGTTGGCCATCTCCGGCTCCACCCAGATGCCGAACTTGAGGCCGCGCGTCCTGGCTTCCTCCGCCAACGCGCCCAACCCCCTGGGCAGCTTCTGGTCGTTCAGCACCCAGTCGCCGAGGCCGCGCTTGTCGTCGTTTCGCGCGTACTTGCCCCTGGCAAACCAGCCGTCGTCGACCACGAACATCTCGCCGCCCAGTTCCTTCACGCCGTCCATCATGTCGGTCAGTGTCTTCTCGTTGAAATCGAAATACGCACCCTCCCAACTGTTCAGCAGCACGGGCCGGAGCATGTGGCCGTCGCGCAACTGGCAGTCGCGCGCCCAGCGATGGAGATTGCGCGAAATCCGGCCCTTGCCCGCGGCGGACCAGGTCAGCGCCGTCTTCGGAATGACGAGCGTCCTGCCCGCATCGAGCGTATACGGGCCGTTGCCCGTGTCGGGGCCGAGGTTGATGGCCAGTGCGTCCACGTAATCGTGCTGGATCGAGATCGACCACGCGCCACTCCACGCCAGCGCGGCGCCGATCACGCGGCCCGAGGTCTCGGTTGCCTTCCCGCCGACCGACAGCATGAACGACGGGTTGTTGCCGAACGCCGAGCGGACACCCGAGCGCGAGGTCATGCTGACGGTCTGGCCCAGCGCCACCGGCGCTTCGGCGAGCTGGTTCTCGGAAGCCCACTGGCCGGTCAGGGAGAGCAGGTGAAATTCCTTTGCGAGCAACGGAAAGACCAGCGCCACGGAGTCCATGCGCATCAGCTTGACCGCCGCAGGCTCATCGTGCCGGATCTCGACCCACGTCTCGATCACGTCGCTCGCCTCCACTGCGCGGAAGTGCTGCGTGACGAAGAACGGATAGACGGAGTCCTTCAACTCGAAGACCAAGTGCGTCACGCCGGGCTTGTCATCGACCGTCCTGGCGCCCTGGGCGGCCAACTCTGTGGAGGTCACGCCGTCCGCGTGGAGCACGGCAAGTCCGCCGAATTTGTTCATCGTGCTGCGGTCGTTGTCGCTGCCGTAGACCGAGTAGGTTGCGGGCTTGCGGTGGCCGAAGAAATTGCCGCCGACCCAGCCATTCCACGCCAGCGCGTTGGCGTCGCCGCTTTTCTCGATCTTCGCGCCGTAATGAACCAGCAGCCACGTTCCGCCGCTCTTGTGAAACGCCATCGTCGTGTTCCGGGTCTGCAGCAGGAAGTCGTTTTCGACGGCTTCCGCCCCCGCCCGTCCCGCCAGCGTGGCCGCCGCCGCAATCACAGCCATGGTTGTTCTGATGAGAAACCGATTCCCGGGCGGAACGAGCGTGCATCGGACGCGACCGGCATGAAGCAGTGTGTTCATGGCGGCGACGCTGCCAGAATGCTGCCGGGAAGGCAAGAACGGGGGTCGAACGCACCTTGAACGGCGCAACCGGGGACGGCGTGCACCTTCAGCGGGCGGAGGAGTGGAGGGGATGAGTGAGGGGGGATGATGGGATGGGGGGATGAGGGGATGGATGGGATGCGGGGATGGGGGGCCAGCGCTCGCGTACGCAAGGTCGCGGCCTCGCATCGCTCGGTCTTCCATGGCGGCCGACATGGGCGCAGAATATCTACTTGTTCCTCCAAACGCTGCCGCCACACCGCCACACGGCCACACCGCCATACGGCCCCACCGCTCCACCGCCCCACGGGTGGTCGTGCTCGCTGGCGCGGGATGGGGAGTGTGTGCCATGCTTGAGGGCATGACGATTTCGGTCATGGCGGCGGTGGCTGCGGCGGCGGCGAGGATGGGCGATTGGGGGCCGGCGTACGTCGAGACGGTGCCCGGGAGGTTTCCGGTCGAGCCGTGGGCGACGGTTACAAACCTCGTCTTCCTCGGGGTCGCGCTCTACTGGGCGCGGCGCATCCGCGGGCAATGGCGTCGGCACGTGCTGCTCGCGGGCTCGATCCCCGTGCTGCTGGTCGGATGGGCGGCGGGGACGATCTACCATGCGACGCGCAGCCATCCGGCTTGGCTGCTGCTCGACTGGCTTCCGATCGTGATCCTGATGGCGGCGGCGGCGATCTGGCTGTGGCGGGATCTGCTCGGGCGTCCGGCGCTCGCGCTCGCGGTGTTCCTCGTTCCGCCGCTTCTGGCCGGCGCGGCGGCATCGGCGGCGGGGATTCCGGCCGGCGCGCGCATCACGGTGTCGTACGCGGCGATC
>CAYXFW010000608.1:0-2393 GCA_964464305.1 uncultured Verrucomicrobiota bacterium | reverse complement strand
CTTCCAGATCACCCCGTCGATCGCCGCCTTGTCGTCCTTGAGCGTCAGATAGACATGGCCCGAGGCGTGGTGATTGACCTGGAGATCTCGCCCCGCAGCCGGACATGGGCGAACCGGTCCTCGAGCGTGCGCTTGAGCGCGAACGACAGCTCGGAGATCGACAGGGGCGGATTGTTGTCCCGGGGCGCTGGCGGTTCGTCGGCCGGGCCCTCGAAGACGTAGGAGTCGTCGCTCATGGGGGGAGACTAGCGGGGGCGGGGCGCGACGGGAATGGGGCGCGGACGACTGCGAAGGGTGGAGAGTGGACGCTAACCCCAACTACTTTCGGTGAAGCGAAGTTCGAAAAGGTCGTAGTCGTGCAGATCGACTGTCTGTCCGGCCAAGTCGCCGTATTGGAACCCTTCGAGGGTCGTCGGGTAGCCGTCCTCCGCCCACAGGATGAAGCCCACGATATTCCCGTCGCCCATCCCTTCCATGCTCATGCTGGGAGCGTCGATCATGCTCACGCTTTCGAGCCTCGGAACGGCGTTCCGGTCCATCTCGAACATCGTGTAAAATCCGTGCCCGGTGTTGTCCCTTTCGACGACCGTTGCGGTTGTCAGTTGCGTCTTGAGGATTTGGCGTTGGTCAGTGGTCAGCTGCTTCGCGTCGGTTTCGCAGACGAGATGCAGCACCGCCGCTTCGAGTTTAGTGAATCCAGTCATTCAAACAGGGTATCCTGAACCCGCTTGGCATCAATGTCCGCAACGGGTCGCTATCGGCCTCCCGCATCAGACCGGACAGCGGGCATGCCGGACGGCGACGTCTGTCGCGGCGCCGTCGCGGTCCCCCACCCGAGCCGCCGCCGTTCCCGCGGCCCCTCGTCGCCCGCGAGAAAATTTGCGCACCCCTGTCGATTTCCGACAAGCTCGTTCGTCGCTTCGATGACCGGCCAATGGGGCCGGCTCGAACAGGGAGACAGACGATGCGTGTGATGGTGGTGTCGAAAACCGTCGGGGACATCGACATGACCGCGGAGCCCTCGGCCGAGATGCTCGAGGCGTTCGCGGCGATGGACCGGTTCATCGAGGAGCTGGTGGCGGCGGGGGTCTTCGTGGCCGGCGCCGGGCTCAAGAACGACGCCCAGGCGAAGCGGATCGTCTTCGACGGATCGGCGCGCACGGTCACCGACGGGCCGTTCGCGGAGGCGCGCGAACTGGTGGCCGGCTTCTCGATCTGGGAGGTCAAGGACATGGACGAGGCCATGGCCTGGGCGAGGCGCGCCCCCGACGGCATGCCGGGCGTGAAGGGCGCGATGGAGATCCTGCCGTTCTACGAGGCGGAGGACCTCGGCGCCTTCGTGACGCCCGAAGAGATGGCGGCGCCCCGGGATGGCGAGCGCGGCAAGCTCGGGGTCGCCTGACCGCCCCATCTTTCCCGGGAGTGCTGCGATGACCATCACAATCACCGCCTTCGAACGGTCGCCGGACGGCGGCAAGGGACTGGCGCGCGACACGCGGGTTCGCTGGGCGCTGGAGGAAGCTGGCCTGCCCTACGAGGTTCGGCTCGTCTCCTTCGCGGCGATGAAGGAGGCCGCGCATCTGGCCGTCCATCCCTTCGGCCAGATCCCCACCTATGAAGAAGGCGATCTCGTCCTGTTCGAGACGGGCGCGATCGTCTACCACATCGCCCAGGGGCATGCGGGTCTGTTGCCCCAGGATCCCGAGGCTCGCGCCCGGGCGATCACCTGGATGTTCGCGGCGCTCAATACGGTCGAGCCGCCGATCCTCGAAATCCAGACGGCCCGGTTCGCGGAAGGGGACAAGCCCTGGACCCCGGATCGCCTGCCGCTGATCGAAGCCCGCATCCGCGCCCGTCTGGACCCGCTGTCCGCTCGCCTCGGCGACGCCGACTGGCTGGACGGCGCCTTCAGCGCGGGCGACCTCATGATGGTCTCGGTGCTGCTCCGTCTGAGACCGTCGGGCCTGCTGGACGCGCATCCGCGCCTGGCGGCCTATGTCACCCGCGGCGAGGCGCGGCCCGCCTATCAGCGAGCGTTCGCCGCGCAGTTGGCGGTCAACGCTCCCTCGGCCGGATGACAGATTCGCGCGGGCGGCCGCTGCTTGCTTCCCCCCATCCCCTGTCCGAAAAGGCGGGGTGACCAACCGCGAGACGCATCAGGCGATCGAGGCGACCTTCCGCATCGAACGGGGCCGGCTCATCGCGGGTCTGGCCCGGATGGTGCGCGATATCGACCGCGCGGAGGAATTGGCCCAGGACGCCCTTGTGGTCGCCCTGTCCGAATGGCCCAGGATCGGCGTTCCGGACAATCCCGGCGCCTGGTTGATGATGGCGGCCAAACGGCGCGCGCTTGACGCCCTTCGGCGGGACAGGATGCGCGAGCTCAAACACGG
>CAYXFW010000607.1:0-2394 GCA_964464305.1 uncultured Verrucomicrobiota bacterium | reverse complement strand
GCGGGCGCCGGACTCGCGGCACGGCCAACGGCCGCGGCTACTGCCAATCCAAGGATCCAACCGAGCGGGCCTCGCGAGTGTCTCATGGCAATCTCCCAACCGGGATTCTGCAACGGCGGCGGGCGGTCAAGGGCCTGCGATCCGCGGCAACACACCGCGGATGGAGCCTTCGAGGAACCGGATCCCCTCCTGGCGCATTCCGGACTCCAGGTCCGCGACCGACCCTCGAAAGAGGCATCCTTTCACATCGACCACAGCCCGCCCTGCCATCCCAGGCGGCAGCACATGGCAACTTCGCTCGGCGGCGGCCAGCATGGCGTGCCACCGAGATCCAAGATCCCTCACCGAAGGCGGGGCTCCATCGAATGCCAGCGAGTCGACCTCCTCCTGAGAGTAGCGGCCGGACCGCCGCGCTTCCCCGAGAAGGGCCTCCGGACCGTAGCCTGGATCCTTGCCGCAGGCCGCCCAGACAAGCAGCCCGAATGGTTGGATCGAAGCATCGCAGTTGATCACATCGATCCAGTCGCGCGGCTCGAGCCGGCCCGCCATGGCGAGCACCTTGTTCGTCGCCAGGTCGAACGGATGCAACGTCAGGCCGAGCACCGGATGCTCGACGAGAGGATAGAAGCGGTACGCACTGTCCTGAACCCACTGAAGAAGCACGGATTCCTGCCCGGACCGGACCACGGCCTCGACGAACGTGGGGCGTTCCCGCACGACGGTTACCTGGAATCCGGCGGTCTCAAGCAGCGCACGATCCGCCGACCAGGATGCGGCCAGTGCCTCCGAATGATCGTGAAAGAGATCGATATCCCGCGAAAGGCGCGGCGCGGCCAGCAACGTGTTCAGGGCCACGCCGCCCGCCACATAGCTTTCCGTCTTCCACCGGCTTTCCGCAATTACCCGGAGGACGTCTCGCTGGATGTCCGTGAGAGCCATTGTTTCAACTCCGATGCGCGGATGAACGCCTGCCGGCCGCCGTGGCGGACAATGGACTCGAGGGCGCGCATCGCCTTGGCCGGAGTATCGGGACGGAAGGCCGCATCGAAAAACCACAGGCAGGTCGCCCGGTGCTCCTCGACCAACGCCTCGATCTCCGCCATCCGGTCCATGCCCATTCCCCCGAATCGATGCGGCATGATACCGTGTCCGGCCGCCAAGGGAAACTCTGCAGGCGGATCATTCCCGGGCGCGAGGCGCATGGCACAGGGTCAGCGGACCGCCGGGGACTCCCCGGAGGGAGTTCTCGGCGCCGTGCCCGGGCGACGGCCCGAGTTGGACTTCGCTGCAGGAATGGCCGGATCCAGCGGACGGATCGTCGCATCCTCGTCCAGCCAGGCCCCCGGGTCGCGGCCACCGGCGGCAAGGCCCCGGGCGCCGGAATGGAATCCCAAGACGGTCGCGATCCTGCCGCGTACAAACGTCTTCACCGCGTCCTCGTCCTTCTGGACACAGTCGACGAGCTTGAACGAGGAAGCGGGTACGGGCGTACCCATCGAGGTGGATCCGCTCGCCGTGTTATCCGCCAGGACGCCCATCCGCCCGGGCAGGAGGCACCGGCGGCACTCGACGAAGACCGTGCCGGGATGGGGTTTCCCGATGCCGAACGCCGCTCCCCGGTCACACCACGCCACGCAATCGTCGAGCCGGATGGACGTGCTGTCGCCCGCCGTGGAGATCGCAAACTCGGCGGGGCGAAAGACAAAGGTGCAGTGCCTGAAGTAGATCTTCGTATCGCCGGAAATCCAATGGACATTGACGATGCAATTGAAAAGGCTCGCCGCGCCGCCGCGATGGCATTCAATGGATATCTCGGAGTCCACCGCAAGCAGTTCGTCGCCCGGCGCAGCCGGCTTGAAATGAACGATGGCTTGCGTTGCTTTCCGCACCACGCACCGGGCGGCGCTGACCGTGATATTCCCCACCACGTTGGGCTCGAACTCCAGATAGACGCCCGGAGTGAGGATCGGATCGTCCGGGTAGGCCCCGGCCTCCAGTTGCAAAATCATGTTGCGCTTGAGGCGCTTCAACGCTTCGAGATAGGAAAGGGTCCCGCCCCGTCCGTCGGCGCTGCACCGGAGGATCTCGCCCTTGTGTTCGCGCGCCTCGACCACGCGGCGGCCGAAGTCGTCGAGTTTCGCCTCCGGCGCGGCCGTGGCAACCGGCGCCGGCGCGCCCTTCCGCGCGGCCTCGAGCGCATCGCGAAGCGCGTCGGAAGTCGGGGCGGCGGAGATCGCGGATTTCGTATCGCCGAACGCGGCGGTGTAGGCGTCAAGCTGACGCAGCACGGCGGCGGCCTGCGAGGGGGATGGCTTTCCGGGTTGAATGCGGGCGGCGATGGCCTCGGGCTGAACCGCGCCCGCCGGAAGTCCGACCGCCCTCAGGATCTTCGCG
>CAYXFW010000606.1:0-2400 GCA_964464305.1 uncultured Verrucomicrobiota bacterium | reverse complement strand
CCGGGGAGTGGACCGCCAACGTGGCTGGATGGGCGGGCGTCGGCTATTTCTGCCATCCCTCGCACCAGTATATGGAGAGCGGCGTGGTCACGAATCTTGCCGCTACGCCGGGCGGCTACAGGGCGGCATGGTTGATCGACCAGTTTGCCCTGGGCCTCGGCAAGGACGGGATTCCGGCGGGATGGGAGGGCGGAGCGGTCACCGATGCGGAGAAGCGAAATGCGTTGAGCTTCGCAATCTTCGAGGTGGGCATGTCGCCCCCGGGCGATCCGTTGAGTTTGTCCGGCGGCGAGATCTTCATGTGGTACGGTCCCTCCCTCGCGATCGCTCTCGCGCAGGCCTACCTGGACGCTCTGGCTGCCGCAACGCCCGATCCGGCGGCGCTGGAAGCCACGTACGACATCGTCATCGGGGACCAATGGGTCAACGGGTCGGGGTATGCCCATTGGGTGTGCAAGATCGAGCAGCCTCAGTTGACGCGCGTCGAGGTTGTGCCGGGCCAGGTCACGGCGCATGTGGGCGGCACCCAACTCCTAAGTGCGCAGGGCGTGGATCAGAAGGGGAATGCCATGGCCATTGTTCCGGTGTGGACATCCACCGGCGGCAATGTGACCAGCAACGGCATGTTCACGGCTGCGACACCCGGCGAGTTCGAGGTCGTCGCCGGGGCCGTCGGCTCCTCGCTCACAGGTACCGGGACGGTGAGCGCCACGGCCATTCCCATCACGAATCTGGTCGTCAGTGCGGACTTCCAGGTGGTGTTTCCGAGCTACACAACAACGGTCTACACACTTCAGCACAGAACCCAATGGACGGACGGCGGGTGGACGAATGTGCCGGGGGGCGGTCCCGAGCGTGGCGTGGGCGGTCCCATGTCGTTGACGGACACCAACCGTTCCGCCCTCGCGACGCGATTCTACCGTCTTCTTTACACCGTCACGCCCTGAGGTCCGATTCTGACGCACACGACCGGCGATGTCTCCTCCTCGGCGGTTGAAACGGGGCGCGGGTTGACAGGGAGGAACGGCGGGGGTATTTCCACACCCCATGCCGAAGGTCGTTCGAGTGGAGCTTGGCGAGCGCAGCTACCGCATCCGGGTCGGAGGCGGACTGCTGGCGCGGACCGGCGCGTGGTGTCGCGCCGCGGGGCTCAAGGGGACCGCTCTGGTCGTCACGGACCGGCACGTCGCGCCCCTCTACGCGACGCCTGTGGAGGCGTCCCTGAAGGCCGCCGGATTCCGCACGGTGCGGGCGGTGGTGCCGCCGGGCGAGGCCTCGAAGTGCGAAGCGCGCCTCTTCGAACTGTACGACAGGGCGCTGGATGCGCGGATGGACCGGTCGTCCTTCGTCGTCGCGGTCGGCGGCGGCGTGGTCGGCGACCTGGCAGGCTACCTGGCGGCCTCGTACCTGCGTGGGATCCCTTTCGTCCAGATCCCGACCACACTGCTGGCGATGGTGGACAGCTCGGTCGGCGGCAAGACGGGCATCGACCTGCCGCGCGGCAAGAACCTGGTCGGCGCATTTCACCAGCCATCGCTCGTGGTGGCGGACACGGACACGCTCTCGACGCTTTCGCGGCGGGAGTACGCCGCCGGGTTGGCGGAGGTTGTGAAGTACGGAGTGATCCGGGACGCCCCGCTGTTCCGTCTTCTGGAGACCCGCGCCGCCGGGGTGCTGGCGGTGGACCGGGCACTGGTGGACGGGATCGTGGCCCGGTGCTGCCGGATCAAGGCCGGGGTCGTCGGCGCCGACGAACGCGAGGGCGGAGTGCGGGCAATTTTGAATTTCGGCCACACGTTCGGGCACGCGCTGGAGAACGCGGCAGGCTATGCGGGGTTGCTGCACGGCGAGGCCGTGGCGGCGGGAATGGTCTGCGCGGCATGGCTCTCGACGCGCCTTTGCGGGTTCCCGGAACGCGACGCGGCGCGCCTGGCGCGGCTGCTGGCGGCCTTCGGGTTGCCGGCGTCGGCGCGCGGGATGCGCGCGTCGTGGCCGGCGCTCGCGCGGGCGATGGCGCTGGACAAGAAGGCATCGGGCGGCGCACCCCGGTTTGTGCTGGCGGATCGTATTGGCCGCGTTCGCCATGGCGTCGCGGTGTCGCCGGAGCTGGTGAAGGAGGCGTGGCATGTCTGCCGTCAGTGAGAGCATCGTTCGCGACTACGTCGAGGGGTTGGGCTTCGTCGTCACACAACCGCGCAAGTATCAGGTGGTGGCGCGGGCGAAGCGCGCAGACGAGGAGATCGACCTTCTGGCATGGAATCCCCGCGCCGAGGGCGAGCTCCCGGAGCCCGGCGTATGGACGGGCGCCGAACTCCGTCGCGTGCGCGCGGCGGTCATCGGCATCCGCGGCTGGCACACCGAGCGCTTTTCGCCGTCGGCCCTCTCCGATTCGCCGGAGGT
>CAYXFW010000605.1:0-2402 GCA_964464305.1 uncultured Verrucomicrobiota bacterium | reverse complement strand
CAGGGCAACAATTCTGGCTATACGGGTACAACGACGGTCAGCAACGGCGCGACGTGGGTGGAGGGCCGCGTCGGCGGCGCGGTCCAGCTCTCCGGCTCGCTCACGCAGCAGGTTGTTGCGCTCAATGTGGCGGCAGACGACCGGGGCGGCGGATTCAACACGATCGCTTTCTGGATGAAGTGGGGCGGGGGCAACGGGCAGATGCCGTTCGGGTGGAATGCGTCGTACGATCTGTACATCGCCAACGGTGCATTCGGTTTCAATACCGGCGAGGGCAACGTGTATGGAACGGACACCAATGGACTCGCCGCCCAGTGGGTCCATGTCGCCGCCGTCTTCCCGAACGGCCCGGTCGCGGGGCAGGCGAAAATCTACATCAACGGCGAGCCCCGGACGATGGCCGACCGGCTTGCCGGCGTGACGGCCGCGAGCAGGACTGCCACCACGAACAAGCTGCTCTTCTCCGGCTGGGGAAGCGGCGCGGGATACTATTTCACGGGCGCGATGGACGACGCGCGGGTTTACTCGCGGGAGTTGGCCGCCGTGGAGGTGCAGGCGCTGGCCGGCTCGGGCTCGATCCACGCGCCGGTGGTCACGTCGCAGCCGACGGGCCAGACGGTCAACGCGGGACAGGCCGCACCGTTCTCCGTCGCCGTCGCGGGGGCTGTGCCGGTGGCGTACCAGTGGCGGACGAACGGAGTCCCGGTCCCGGGGGCGACCAACTCCGCATTCGCCCCCGTCGCGACGCAGGGGGCCGATGGCGCGGGGTTCTCCGTGATCGCGACCAATGCGTACGGCGCCGCGACGAGTTCCGTCGCGATGCTGTCGGTGCGGATCGCGCCGTCGTTCTCGCTCGAGCCGGCGGACCGCACCGTCCACGAGGGCCTCACCGCCACCTTCACGGCGCTCGCAGGGGGCACGGCGCCTCTGGACTACCGGTGGGAATCGAACGGCGTCCCGATCGCGGGAGCCACGGGAACGTCCCATGCCACACCGCCCGTATCGGCAGAGGCCGCCGGGACGGTCTTCCGCGTGGTCGTGACCAACCTCGCCGGCTCGGCGACCAGCACCAACGCGGTCCTGATCGTCCTTCCGCCGCCTTCCATCGCAGGCGTCGGCAACCCCGGCGGCGCCACACCCGGTCCGCAGATCGGGCTGCCCACGCTGATCGGCCAGTTGTACGACGTCTTCTATACGGAGAACCTGATGGACACGAACGCGTGGCACGTCCTGACGAACGGCGTCGTCGGGACCGGCGGAACGATCGTCATCCGGGACCCCGACAACGCCGAGCGCCGCTTCTACAGGATCCGCGTGCGTCAGCCCTGAACGGGCACGAGATCGAGGCGGTCGATGAAGATCCAGGTGATGGCGGCCTCGTTGTTGGCCGGGGCCACCCACCCGTAGGCGCCGGGCGCGAAGTCGAAGGTCGCCACGTCGTAGTCCCGGTAGCCGCCGTCCGGGATGTCCTTCGCCGCGATCCGGATCTGGCCGAGACTCTTCTTCGCCCCGCTGTCGTAGACGCCGGCAGTGAACGCGATGCCCTGGTCGCTCTTCTTCTCGACGCGGATTCGTGCCCGCAGGATGTAGCGCCCGGCCGGAACGCGCGAGCCGAACCGCCAGGAGACGGCCCATTCGGTCGTCCGCCCGACCAGCCGCGCGGCAACGCCGTCCTCCGCCGCCGGATCGAGGACCCGCGAGGTGAGCTCGCCGTCACGCACCAGGTTGAACCGGTTGTCGTCCCCGCGGACCACGCCGGCCGGGATGGGTACGGCGCGCCGCGAGGCGGCCAGGTCGAGGATCGCGAGTTCGCGATCGATCCCCTTCGACGACTCCCGGAAATGGGTCAGTTTCTGCGCCCGCGCGGCGGCGGCGAGGCGCTTCGATGCGGCCGCGACCTCGTCGTGTGGCCCGGCCCCCTGCATCGCCTGCGCGTACCAGACCGGCATGCGGAGCCGCTCGATGCGCGCCGCGAGGGCCGTGTCGCCCGCGGCGGCACCTTCGGCCTCCTCTAGCGCCGCATTCCACGCGCGCAGGTCGTCCGGCGCAAGGTCCGGCCGGTCGAAGCCATCGTAGATGCGCACATGGTTGTTCGCGCGCCGCGCGGCGGCGCGGCGCAGGTCGACATAGCGCCGCACCGCGGGCGCCGCGGGACCGTAGACACCGTCGACAAACTCGCGGATCAGGGCCTCGCCTTGGAGCGAGGGATCCCAGAGCAGCTTCGCCAGGACCCAGGAGCGCAACTCGCCCAGCTCGCCGCACCCGGTGCTGTTGCCCTGCTCGAAGATCCCGACCACGCCGTGGGCGGCGAAGGTGCGCACATTGTCGTCCAGGGAGTCGAGGTTGGGGAAGGGGAGAAGGTAGTGGGCGAAGTCCGTCGTGTAGTCCCAGACATAGAGGCG
>CAYXFW010000604.1:0-2411 GCA_964464305.1 uncultured Verrucomicrobiota bacterium | reverse complement strand
GGACGAAGCGCCGCACCCAACAGACGTACGCCTTCTCGGTCCGCCGGCTGTAGTGCCGCACCCTGATCGCGCTGCGCACGCGGTCCAGCAGCTTGGGCTCGTGGGGTTCTAGCATGGGCTTCGAGTCTCCGGGTTGGGGGCGGTTTCAGACCGATGGAGTTCCCCCTCATGGCAAACGACATGCCCCGCCGGCTGGACTCTTGGTCCAAGAGTGTAGGTCAGCCGGGGTCGAATCGATCGAGGTGACGCCGGGCACACTTATTGGCTAATGTCTTATCATTCAATAAGATAAGCCGTCGGTTAATCTAGAGGTCGCCGCGAACTATTGATTTTCATCAAATTGATAGTTCGCCCCTTGCCGCTTGGCCCGATTCCAGCTAGAATCATCTATCTATCGGTTTACAGAAAATTGATAGTTCCTGGAGGCCGCCATGAAGATCCCGATGATCCCACCCGATTCCGACCTCCTCCTGCAGGAATTGCTCGCCGGCGGCAGCGAGGCCGCCGCCACGATGGCGCGGGTATTCGAACGCCGGGAGGCTGCTCCTGGAGGGCGTTACCGACACTGGGACAAGCTACGCCAGCTGCCTGCGCCGGCCGGGCTCGACCATCGCCTCTGGTGGCTGTCGATCAAGATGACGCGGCGGGCCCTGTCGGCGCCTATCCCGCTTCACGATGTCCGGGGCCGCCCTTTCACCTTCGTCATGCCTGACATCGCCCAGCAGATGGTCCACAGGATCGATCGTCGCGCCTCGGGAACGATCGAGTCCGCCATGCCGCTGGCTGCCCCGCGCGACCAGCGCAGGTACCTGATCCACTCCCTGATCGAGGAGGCCATCACGTCCAGCCAGCTCGAGGGCGCCGCCACGACGCGCCGGGTCGCCAAGCAGATGCTGCGCGAGCGCCGTGAGCCGCGGGACAAAGGGGAGCGGATGATCGTGAACAACTTCCGCGGCATGCGCTTCATCGCCGAGCGGGCCCGGAACGAAGCGCTGACTCCCGAACTCGTCTTCGAGCTGCACGGCATCCTGACCGCGGACACCTTGGAGGACGCCGCCGCTGCCGGGCGCTTCCGGCGGGACGACGATGGGATCGTGGTTCAGGACATGGAGGGCAGGACGCTGCACACGCCGCCGCCCGCCGCCGAGCTGCCCGCCCGGCTCCAGGCGCTTTGCGACTTCGCCAACGATACCGTCGATACTCCGTTCATCCACCCGGTCGTGCGTTCCATCCTGCTGCACTTCTGGCTGGCCTTCGACCATCCGTTCGTCGACGGCAACGGTCGCACCGCTCGCGCACTGTTCTATTGGTCCATGGCGCGGCGCGGCTACTGGTTGATGGAGTACGTCTCCATTTCCGGCCTGCTGCTCCGGGCTCGGTCGGCCTACCTGCGGTCCTTCCTCTACACGGAGACGGATGAGAACGACACCACTTACTTCTTGCTGCACCAGATGCGGATCATCCTGCGCGCCATCGATGACCTGAACGCCTACCTGGAGCGCAAGATGGGAGATCGGAGCCGGGGCTTGGAGATTCTACGCACGACGGCCGCATCGCACCTCAGGCTCAACCACCGGCAGCGCGCCCTGATCCGACACGGCCTGGACAATCCCGGCGCCGCCTACTCGATCCGGGGGCATGCCGGGTATCACGGCGTGGGCATCGCCACCGCACGATCCGACCTGCTTGGGCTGTCGGAGGCCGGGTTGTTCTTGGTGGTCAAGGAAGGGAGGGCGTTCCGGTTCCTCGCCCCCGAGGATCTGGGGGGAAGACTGCGTCGGCATGAAGGCTGATTTTTTCAGGAGATCTCCCGACTCCACTCCTCCCACTTCCCCATCCACTCCTCGATCTCCCCCTCCGCCTCCACGATCCGCTTCGATGCCGCCAGCCGCGCCTCGGGCTTCAGCGCGGGGTCCGCCAGGTCCGCCAGCAGCCGCTCCTTCTCCTGCTCCAGCGCCGCGATCTGCGCTTCCGCCTCTTCGATCCACTCCTGCCGCCGCCGGATCTCGTTCTTGCTCAGCGACCCGTCGGTCCGTGCCGCCGGCGCCGCCGCCGCCGCGGGCGCGCGCACCGAGGCGTTCCTCCCCGCCGCCGCCTTCGCCTCCGCCGCCCTGGCCAGCGCCGCGGCCGCGGCCTCCTCCCGCCGCGCCACATACTCCGACCACCCGCCCGCGAACTGCGCCGTCGTCGCCCGCCCCGCCGCGTCCCGCCCGAACACCAGCAGCCGCCGCGCGATCCGATCCAGGAACGACCGGTCGTGCGTCACCACCACCAGCGTCCCGGTGAACTCCTGCAGCGCCTCCTCCAGCGCTTCGCGTCCGCCGATGTCCAGGTGGTTGGTCGGCTCGTCCAGCAGCAGCGTGTTGTGACCCTCCTTGATCAGCCGCATCAGCGACAGCCGGCCGCGCTCG
>CAYXFW010000603.1:0-2417 GCA_964464305.1 uncultured Verrucomicrobiota bacterium | reverse complement strand
CCGGCGACCACGCCCAGGGCGATGTCGGCCATGCCGCCCGACTGGGCTGAGGCCGGTTGCGGCCGCGGTTCCGATCTCGAGGACGGCATCGCCGCGAGCGCCACGATGGCTGGGATCTGGAGGAATGGGATCAGCGCCATCAGCGCGGCCACATGCCCCCGGGCCGCGTCGCGCGCCCGCCAGAGCGAAACGGTTGCCACCGCGCCGCTCGACAGGATCGCGAGGAGCAGCGCTGCGGCCAGCACGGCCGGATGGCTTTGGCCCAGACGCGCGAAAGTGCGCAGCGGGACCAGCCAGAACTCCGCGTCCGTCGGAACCTGCCGCCCGGCTGCCGCGTAAGCCAGCGCCACTGCGGCATGTTGAGACAGAACGGCCACTACAGCGGTCGGGGCGTAAAGGACCTGCCCGATCCGGCGGCCATCGCTCGCGCTCATAGCCAGGAGTCCCGCGCCAGCCGCCGCCCCACCGGGCAACCTCGCCCCTCGGCCCGCACCTGCCGCAGCGCCGGCCGGTGGGGCAGCATCTCGGGCGTGACGATGTCACGGGCCAAGCCCACCCGCTCCAGGACCTTGATCAGCCCCCAGCCCAGGTCGGCCTGGCCGGGGTAGAGCCCCAGCTTTGCCGAGCCCGGGAAGGCGTGGTGATTATTGTGCCAACTCTCGCCCATGCTGATCAGACCGGCGATCACCACATCATGGCCCTGCACGGAGGCACCTTCGACGATATGGGTCTGCGGCCCTTCTCTGTGCGCATAGTGGCCGACGAGCCAGTGGCCAGTGACACCTGCCGTCACCCGCGCGCAGACGCCCCAGACCACCCAACTCCAACCGCCCAGCGCGAAGAACAGCACGGCCCACGGCAACTGTTGCAGCATCCACGTGCGTTCCATCCAGGCGTAGACCCAGTCGCTCGCCAGCCGTGGCTCCAGCCGGAAGCCGGGCGGACGCTCGAGCACGAGTTCGCAGTGCATCTGCCACCAGGCGTCATGCAAGAAGCCAGCACGGTGGCCGAAGTAGCCATGGCAGTCGGGCTGGCGCTGGGCCCAGTCGCGCAGGTCGTGCATGCGGATCATGCCGATCGGCCCGGCCATCCCCACTACCACGCCAAGGTAGACCAGCACGTATTCCAGCCAGAGCGGGCACCAGAAGCCGTTGTGGATGAGGCGCCGGTGTAGGCCCACCGAGTGGCCGGCGCAGAGCGTCAGCGCGGTCGTGACGGCGAACAGGGCGACGGCATCCCAGGCGAAGGTCAGCGGTCCGGCGACGAGGGCGGTCAGCGTCATGCTGCCGATCCAGAGCGACTTCAACGGCGCCCATCGTACCCGACCCGCCACGGGGTCTGCGCCAACCCCCTCGATGCGTTCGGACCCAGGAACCAGTTGCATGGCCTAGCCCTCCCGATCGCGTCGGATACGGGCGCTTTCTTTCTTTAGCGGAACGGAGACCGGGCAGACGTTCTGCACGAAGCCGTTCAGCGTGTTGACGAGGTTCTCGCGGACTAGGGCGTACCAGACGAACTGACCTCGCTTCTCGCTGGTCACGAGGCCTGCGCTTTCCAGGATCTGCAGGTGCTTGGAGATGGCCGGCTTGCTCATGTCGAAGCGGCCAGCGATCTCGCCGGCCGTCAACTCGGCCTCCGACAGATAGGCCAGGATCTTGCGCCTGGGAGTGGACGCCAGGGCTTCGAAGACCTTCTCCATTAGATTAATGTCCTAATTAACTTTATAGTGAAATAACTAAAGGTTGGAGCCATTGTCAACCGCAGAGGTCCAGGCCGGCGCGCGCTCTCAGAGTCTTCTCCACGGCGCGGCTGCTCCTGGGAGTGGAGAGGTCCGCCACCAATCTTATGAGAAGTTTCAAACGTCCGCTTGCAGCGCGCAAACCCGTCAGAGCCTTGCCCGCCTTACGGCGCGCTCGGTGAGATAAAACGACGAAGCCGCCCTGCCCGCACCTCGGTCGCCGGCCGGGCTCTGCGCGGTGTGAGAGCTCCGCGCCCGCCCGCCGCCCGACCCCAAACACAGTGCCGGGTGACATTTCTATCTGGCAGACTCCGCGACATCTCTAAGCGGCGTAGACAATGTTCAATCTTTTCAATGACTTATACCCTCCCCGCTCGGCGGACCGTACGACATCCGTAGGCGAGGTCGCGTCCGCTTAAGGCAATGGGGCGCCATAAGCGGAAGTTGGCTTAGCTCTGAAATGCAGACATTCGGGGGCTAGCGCTGCGTCTGAACCACTGTCCCCATGTCGTCCGTCCGGCCTTCGGCAATCACGAGGTAACGGCGCGGCGCCGGCGTGTCGGCGCTGACCACATTGCGCAACGGACCCACCGCGTTGACGACGGCCGACCCCGATGGGCTGGTCATGAAGCCAGCGAGCGGCTGCAGCTTACCCTCGCCCTCGGGATTGTCGGCGATC
>CAYXFW010000602.1:394-2429 GCA_964464305.1 uncultured Verrucomicrobiota bacterium | reverse complement strand
GTCGCGGCCGTATCCATGCGTACTTTGAAACGGCCCCATTCGCGCGCATCCGGCTTCAACGAGGATCTGGGTAACCCCGCCGCTGCTTGATTTTTGCTGAACCCCGCGTACGTTTCGGGCTGAACAAGGGAGCGGAGAACCGAGATGTCCTCATCGCTGATCATCGAGCAACTTGGGAAGTTCCATCTGATCGTCGTCCATTTCCCGATCGTGCTGGCGTTGCTGCTGCCCGCGATCATGTTTGCCAGCCGGTATCCGTGGGGCGAGTTCTGGCGGAAGGCGATTCCGTGGTTCGTCCATTTCGGAGCGGTAGCCGCGGTCGGCACGACGGTTCTGGGGCTGATGCTGGCCGCCAAGCGCGGCGCCCTCGAGGGGCCGCTCTACCTCCACCGCGCCTTCGGAATCGGCGCGTCCGTCCTCCTCGTGGCGATGTCGGCCTACCTGTTGCTGGCTCGTCCCGAATTGCAGAAGCGGATTCCGCCCATCCTGTGGATCCTCGCGATCGCCGGCGCGGCGGTCGTGGGGCTCACGGGGCACTTCGGCGGCACCTCGGTGCACGGCGAATTGATCATCCTCGGCCGAGGGGCGGCGGCGGGCGAGCTCTGATCCGGCTCAGAAGACGATGGGGGCGAACACCGGGCGATCCCCGAGTTTCGCTCGGCCGTTGAGGAAGGCGAGCTCGACGACGAAATCGATTTCCACGATTTTGCCACCGAGGGATTCCACGAGCCCGGCGGCTGCGGCAGCGGTCCCGCCGGTCGCCAGCAGGTCGTCGATCAGCAGGATCCGCTCGCCCGGCGAAACGGCGTCCTCGTGAATCTCGAGCGTGGCGGACCCGTACTCAAGATCGTACGTGGCTGCGCGCGCGCGCCAGGGGAGTTTGCCCTTCTTGCGGATCGGGACCAGTCCCGCGCCCAACGCCATTGCCAACGCACCGCCAAAGAGGAATCCCCGGGCCTCGACTGCGGCCACACGGTCGATACGGGCCGAGCGATGACGGTCGGCAAACAAATCAACGGCCGCGCGGAACAGTTCAGCGTTTCCGACGACGGGCGTCAGATCCTTGAACACGATGCCCGGCTTTGGGAAGTCCGGCACGTCGCGAATGGCTGCCCGGATTCTTTCGACCGCGCTCATCGGAGACGCCTTTCTTCTTCTTTGCCTTCGCCGTTCCGGTCGCCGTAGCGGGCTTCTTCTTCGCCGCCGCAGGTTTTCGGACCGCGGCCTTCGCCGGCGCCTTGGCCTTCACGACCTTCACGGCCACCTTGGCGACGGCCTTGCGGACCGGTGGAACCGCGGGGACCACCGGCGCCTTCGCAGGAGGCGGCCCGGGCGGAACATCGAACGGAGATCCAGGCGGCGGGAAGTTCGGGCGCGGAACCTTCTCGTCCAACAGGTCCCGCAGCCGCAGCAGGGCGCTGTTCTGCAACTGCCGTACCCGTTCGCGGGTGATGTTGAACCGGCGGCCGACATCCTCCAGCGTTTCGACCGGCACGCCCTGGAGGCCATACCGGTGCTTGAGAATCTCGCGCTCGCGATACGGCAGGTACTTGATGAGATGCCCGACCTCCTCCTGGAGCTGCGAGTCGTTGATCTCGTCGTAAGGCGAGCGGGCCTTTTCATCTCCGACGATCTCGCTGAACGTGCCGCCGTCGTCGTCGCCGATCGGCGCGTCGAGGGAGGCCGGCTTGATCGCCACCGTCTGCCAGTGCGTGACGGTCGACTCCTCGATGCCCAGTTCCTGGGCGGTCTCCGCATCGGTCGGATCCCGGCCCAGCTTCTCGACCAGCTTGCGTTCCGCGCGGCGCATCCGCCCGATCTTGTCGACCAGGTGCGCGGGGAGGCGGATCGTCTTGCTCTGGTTGGCGAGCGCCCGCTTGATGGCCTGCTTGATCCACCACGCGGCGTACGTGCTGAGCTTGCCGCCCTTCTTCGGGTCGAACCGCTCGACGGCCTTCACCAAGCCGATATTCCCTTCGGAAATCAGGTCCAGCAGCGGGAGTCCGTAGCGCGCATAATCCTGCGCGATCTTGAC
>CAYXFW010000602.1:0-384 GCA_964464305.1 uncultured Verrucomicrobiota bacterium | reverse complement strand
CGGAGGTTGGCCGAGATCATGTGCTGCCGCGCCGCGCGGTCGCCGAGCTTGATGCGCGCCGCCAGCTCGACCTCCTGCTGAGGCGTCAGCAGGTCCACCTCGCCGATCTCCCGCAAATAAATTCGAATGGTCTTGTCGCTCTCGCCCATCGGGTCCCCCGCTCGCAAGCCGGGCCTCCTAGTCGGGAGAGAGCATGACACAACACCCCGCCGCGGGGAAGTCAGAAACTCTGCGCAACTCTGGCCGTCGGCTGTCAGCGGCCCGATTCGTCTCGCGTTGGGCCATGGGGTGCAATACTCTGCAACGCAGGATTCACCACGGAGCGCGACATGGACATCGGCAGGTTTTCACTGGGGATCGGGGACCGGTTTGCGCGGCAGGGAC
>CAYXFW010000601.1:0-2433 GCA_964464305.1 uncultured Verrucomicrobiota bacterium | reverse complement strand
CCGGCGCGGAACCCCCAAGGCCTTCGTCACACTCGCGGCAGCTCAATCGATGTGGTCGAACCGATTCGGCGCCGCCACGGCGGTCAGGTGGCCCGCATCCGCCGTGACCCCGGCGCCTTCTGTAGCCGCGACCGCCGGTCGCGGCCGCGCGGAGTCCGATGGCGCATCCCCGCCGCGACCGGCGGTCGCGGCTACAGAAGACGCGGGCCTCATTGCGATGGCCTCCGCCATCCTCTCGCATCTGCCACCCTCCTCCGCCGGCCTTGCATTCGCCCCCGTCCGCGCCGACGGGATCCGCGCGGGGACAGGAGCCACCGACTTCGCCGGGCTCTTCATCGGTCTCGGCTTCTTCATCGTCGCCGCGGCACTGATGCTGGCCGGGCTGCTCTTCGGCCTCGCGCTCGCCGCGCGCGCCCCGGAGACCGGACTCCTCCGCGCCCTTGGCTACCGTCGCAACGCGATCCGCTCGATCCTGCTCGGCGAAGCTGCGCTTGTCGCGACCGCTGCGGCCGCTGTGGGTTCCGCGGCAGGTATCGGTATGGCCGGGGCCATCCTCGACGGACTTCGTACGCTGTGGCACGGCGCAGTCGGCACGACCGCGCTCGCGCTGGCCGTGCGACCCCCCACCGTCCTCGCCGGCGCCGCCGCCGGACTTCTCGCCGCACTCGGTGCCGCGTTTCTCGTGCTGCGCCGCCAGGAGTTCCGCGCCGTTCATGAACTGCAGACGGGCGGTGCGGAAGATCTCTCCCCGCCCGCGCGCAGGCCCGCGCGCCGCCTCGCCACGGCCGTCGTCGCGCTGGCAGCCGCCGCCGGGTTGCGGCTCGCCGCGGGCGGCGGGGCCGGACCGGGTGTCCTGCTCGGCGCCGGGGCGCTCGCGCTGGTCGGCGGGCTCTTCCTGTCCGCCTGGATCCTCGCCCGCCTTGCGTCAGGACGCGGCTCGGGAGATCCCGACCCGCGCGTCTTCGGCGCCCGCAACTGGGCGCGGCGACCCCGGCGCAGCGTGGCGGCGATCCTGATGCCCGCGTGCGGCGTGTTTCTCGTCTTCGCCGTCGGCGCGAACCGCCCGACCGTGACGGACCCGGAATCCCGCACCTCCGGCACCGGCGGCTTTGCATTCGTCGGCACGACCGCGCTCCCGATGGCGCGCGATCCGGGCACGGCGGAGGGCCGGACGCTCTACGATCTTCCGGCGGCGGCGACGGACGGCGTCCACGTGCTGGCCCTGCGCCGACGCGGCGGGGACGATGCGAGCTGCCTCAACCTGAACCGCGTCGCGCAGCCGCCGCTGATTGGCGTGCCCGCCGCCACTTTCGCCGAACTGGGCGCGTTTCGTTTCACCAAGCTCGCGCCCGCCGTGGATCCGGCACGTCCGTGGTCGTGCCTCGCGCTGGACCTTGGACCCGGCGTGCTGCCGGTGGTCGTGGATGAATCGGTCGCGTTGTGGAGCCTCAAGAAGAAGATCGGCGACCGGATCGCGACAACCGGCGAACGCGGCCGGCCGGTCCAACTCCAAATCGTGGGGCTTCTGGCCGACTCGGTCTTCCAGGGAAACCTGCTGGCGGCCGACGATGCCTTCCTTCTCACCTACCCCTCCGCGACCCTGCAGATGCTGCTCGTCGACGCGCCGCCCGCACAACGCGACGCGGTGCAACGAATCCTCGAGGACCGGCTGGGAGACGTGGGGCTCGACCTTCCCACCACCGCGGCGCGGCTGGATTCCTTCCTGGCGGTCCAGCGCACGTACCTCGACATCTTCCTCGCCTTCGGCGCGATCGGCCTGCTCATCGGGGCCGCAGGCTTCGGTGTCGTGGCCAACCGCAACCTCATCGAACGCCGCCGCGAATTCGGACTCCTCCACGCGCTGGGCTATCCCCACCGCCGCCTTCTCCGCGGCGCCGTCGCCGAGCACGCCGCCCTCGCGTCCATCGGCCTCGCCATCGGCGCGCTCTCCGCCCTGTTCGCCATCCCCCCGGGCATCCCCGCGGGGTCCACGCTCACCGGTCTCGCCCTCGTCCTCGCCGGCATGGCCCTGATCGCCACCCTCACCTCCGCCCTCTCCGCCCGCTCCGTCCTCCGCGCCCCGGCGCTGGATGCGCTGAAGGAGGAGTGACGGACGTCTGCAGACGGGTTACCGGGCCGGCGACGCCAACAACGCCCGGTGGCCCCGTCGTACGAACGGCGGTGGGCGGGACACCCCGCCCCGCGGCGCGAGACGAGGATTACCGGCGAAGGTCGTCGATCAGCGTCTGCATGCGGGCGGTGCTATCCGGCAGTCCGCCCGGCCGGTTGCGGGCAAGCCACAACTTCCGGAACTGCGTCCGGGTCGTCTCCAACTCGTCTGCGATGGCACGACGCGTGGCAACGGGGAGCTGCTCGGTGCCGACATCGCCGTTCAGGATCCGCTCGCGGCCGAGCCGGAGGGCGATCCGGGCC
>CAYXFW010000600.1:0-2433 GCA_964464305.1 uncultured Verrucomicrobiota bacterium | reverse complement strand
GCGCTCTCGAGCTCGCGACGCTTGGCGTCCAACCGCTCGCCCAATCTCCGCTCGCGAACCAGCGCGTCCTCGACCTCGCGTGCCGAATCGAGGACCGTCCGGCGGTACTGGACGAGCTGCGAGTCGAGCGCCGCGCGCGTGCGGTCGACCTCGGCCTTGCGCCGCCCGCCGTCCAGGATCGGACCGGCCAGTCCCGCCGCCAGGTTCAGGAGCCAGTTGTCGAGCAGGTCGGCCATCTCCCCCGTGTCGTAGGCCGCGGCCCCGGTCAGCCGCAACGCGGGAAGCCGGTCCGCCCGCGCGGCCGCCACATCCCAGCCGGCCGCCTTCAGGCGCGCCAGCTCGGCGCGGATGTCCGGCCGTCGCGTCAGCAAGTCCGCCGGCACGCCGGCGGCCGGGGCCGGAGGCAGCCGCGGCAGCACACGGCCCGGCACCCCGACGTCCGTGCCCGCGGGCGCCCCCAACAGGATCGCCAGCTCATTGCGCAGGAGTTCCACGCGCTGCCGGGCGGGCGGCAGCAGCGCCTCGACCGTGCGCAGGCTCTGTTCCTGCTGGTACACGTCGAGCAGCCCGGTGGCGGACGACTTGATCATGCGTTCGCGCAGCAGCTCCAACAGGCGCTCGTTGGTCCCGATCTGCGCCCGGACGAGTTCCACCTGCGCGTTGGCCTCCAGCAGTTCCATCCAGCGGTCGGCGACCTGCGCCGACACGGTCATGCAGGCCGTCTCCAGATCGCGCTCGGACGCCACGGCGCCCAGGCCGGCGCCGGTCCGGACGGCACGCACGCGTCCCCACAGGTCCACCTCGTAGGCAGCGGCCAGCCCGAGACTGTAGTCCTCCACCGTGGTCGTCGCGGTCGCGCCGTCCAGCCCCACGCCGCGCCGCCGCGTCACGCCCGCGCCCGCCGAGCCCGTCACCTCGGGATACGCGGCCGCCCCCGCGCGGATCGCCACGGCGCGCGCCTGCCGCAGCCGGAACTCCGCCGCCGCGACGGTCAGGTTGCCGCTCAGCGCCCGCGCCATCAGCGCGTCCAGCTCCCCGCTCCCAAACGCCCGCCACCACGCGTTGACCGGTGCGACCGCGCCGGGGGCCGCCGCGGCATAGCCCGCCGGAAGCGCGGAGGCCCCGGCGACCTCCGTCTCCAGGTCCGGACGCAAGGACGTGCAGGACGAAACCGCAAGGGCCGAAGCCACCAGGCCCGGGGCCCACCGGCGCAGTGCCTTCATGCCTTCCTCCCCGGAGCCCCGGCGGACTTCCGGCCGACGGCCGCGATGCCTCCCAGGACAAATGTGACCAGATGCTCCTCGAATTCGCCGATCCGCGCCCCCGTCGGGGTCGGGGATCCGAAGAGCCGCGTCAACGGAAGCGTCTTGCCCTTGATCCGAAGGACGTTGAGGAATACGAGCTGGCTGTGGATGCTGAACGCACACCGGGTCGCGCGCGCGTCGTCCGCGTCCACGCCGAGCACAGCCGCCACCAGCCGGCCGAGATCCGCGATCTGCGGCCAGACGAAGCGGTCGAGGATCGCGTCGTGAACCTCCGTGGGATCGCCCATTTCACGGTAGGTCAGGCGGCGCAGGCACCCCGTCAACCCGTCGTCGAAAACGTGGTGCAGCCTGAGCCGGATCAACTCGGACAGCCGGCGCCGCGGATCGGCGATCGCCGACAGGCGTTCCGTGCCGGCCTTCATGGCCGCGTGGACGTGTTCCCACACGGCAAGATAGAGGCGGCTCTTGCTTCCGTAGTAGTAGTTCACGGCGGCCACGTTGACGCCCCCGGCCTCGCACAAATCCTGCACCGTGGCGCCGCGATAGCCCTTCTCGGCGAAGACCAGACA
The DNA here is from genome assembly GCA_964464305.1 of uncultured Verrucomicrobiota bacterium. Classification (GTDB taxonomy): domain Bacteria; phylum Verrucomicrobiota; class Kiritimatiellia; order PWTM01; family PWTM01; genus VGWF01. Next base: position 599 of record CAYXFW010000600.1, on the reverse strand, counting down.
GGCCGCCTCCAGCAGGCGCTGTTTCGCATTCCGCTTGTCCGACATGCCCCGCCCTCTCTCTTCCGCCCCACGCCAGCGCCGGCCCCCGTCGTCCCAGGCAGCGCGGGCCGCCCGCGCGACGCGTAAGGTAGCCGATCAAATGGCCATTTCAATCCTATATTTCAATCCCGTGGGATCTCCGGGGCGGGACGTGCGGCGCCTGTCGCCCGGGCGGTCATGCGGAACACTTCCGTCAGCGGACGGCTCGCGGGGACTCCGTCCGGACCGACCTCCAGAATATCCGCCATGTAGGTCCACCACCGCTTCACCACATCCAACTCGCGCAGGTCGGCCACGGAGTGATGGTCCGCCAGAGTCTGAACGGCAAACAGCGTGGAGGTCGTCTCGTCCAGGAAGATGGAGTACTCCCACACACCGGCCTTTTCGAACGCGGCGCGGAGCTCGGGCCACAGCGCCTCGTGTCGCCGCCGGTACTCCGCCGCACAGCCGGGCTTCAATCGCATGCAGAAGGCCCTGCGCTTCATAACCCCCCCCACCCAACCGGGACTTTCTCCGGTGCGGGCCGGGAGCGCACCTCGCGCCGAATCTCCTTTCTCGTG
>CAYXFW010000599.1:0-2442 GCA_964464305.1 uncultured Verrucomicrobiota bacterium | reverse complement strand
CACACCGTGTTCGTCCACAGGCGGCAGAGCATCGGGTCGCTGCACTCGAACCGTCCGGCGGCGGGCGTGTCGCTGCTGAGCGCGAGCCCGACGGCTGTCCCGGGGCCGGGCTTCCCGTCGAGGCCCGTGACTTCGATGTACTGGAACCCGTGGAAGGTGAAACGGGGGGTCCACGTCTCGGTGCCGCCGCCGCGGCAGATGTAGACGTCGACCGCCCGCGCGCTGCGCAGGTTGTTCGTGTAGATCGTTCCGTCAGGGTTGAGCCGCTCGGCGAAGCGAAGCTGGATGCGCTGGCCGGGCTTCCCGCGGACCGTCAGTCGCGGGACGCCGGCAAGGTTCTGGCCGAGGTCGGCGACCCACACGCCCGGCCGGGGTTCGGTCCAGGCCTTGGGACGGACCTCTGCGACGGCGCGCACGGGCGGACCGGGATGCCACTGGAGGACGGGTTCCATCTCGGCGCCGGTGTCGACTGCGGACCATGCGGATGCGTTGAAGCCCGGGCGATTCCATCCGTCGGGTTCCTTCGTGGCGTCGCAGATCTCGCCCATCAGGAAGTCGGCCTCCAGCAGCGACCCGGTCGAGGCCTTCCAGTCCGGCCCCGTCGCGACCGTCTGCGTCGTGCCGTCGGCGTACTCGATGTGCAGTTGCGCCTTCAGCCGGAGCTTCTTGCCGTAGTGGTCGCGGTTGTGGCCGAAGCCGACGTAGCCGCTGTACCAGCCGTCGGCCAGCACGGCGCCCATCGCGTTGACACCGGGCTTCACCCGCGCGGTCACGTCGTAGGTGCGTGAGTACGCGCGCTTCGCATAGTCGGTCCAGCCGGGATTGAAGAAGTCCTCCGTGATGCGGTCGCCGTTGAGATACAGGTCGTGGATGCCGAGCGCCGTGGCGTGGACGACGGCCCTCTTCACGGGCTTTGCGGCCGTAAATTCCGCGCGAAGCAGGCGCGGCGGCGGCAACATCACGGCCGTCGTGGTCAGGCGGCCCCACGGCGAGCAGCCGTTCGGGCCAACGGTCCGCGCCGGCGGCCATGCGGCGGACTGCGGCTCGGATTCCCATTTCGGACCGGGTTTGTCGGTGGACCGCCAGGTTCCGTCGGAAACCACGGTGACACGGCTGCCGTCCGCCGTCACCGTGTCGAGCCGGAAGAGCAATCCGTACGGTCCCGGGGTCGTATTCTCGGTGCGAACGACGATCCGGTTTGTCCCCGGGCGGAGCTTGCCCGCCACGTCCACGATGCGGGCCTTCTTCCATGAATCCACGGCGCTCGGGGAGGTGAAGAGGCGCTCCCCATTGACGAACAGCGCCAGGCGGTCGTCGGCGGTGACAAGGACCGTGGCCGACGAGACGGCGACCGCAAGATCGAACGTCCGCACGAAGTAGCGCGCACCGGCCGGCGCCGGGGTGGGGTCGCCCGAAAAGACGATCCACTGGGCGGCGCCGAAGTCCCCCTCGGGTTCCTTCCCGCGCGCGGCATCATGGCCGATCCAGGCGGCCTTCCAGTCGCCGGCGGCCAGGAGCCCCATGCTCCAGCGGGCCGGGGCGCTCCACGCCGAGGCCTTGCCGTCGCGGTCCCACGCCTGCACGGACCACCAGCACGGCTGGCTCGACGCGAGCGGCTTGCCCGCGTAGACGAGGTCGCGCGTCGCGTCGCCAACCACGCGGCCGGTATCCCACAGATCGCCCTCGCCGCGGGCCAGCCGGTCGGCGGAGGAAGCCACGATCACGCGGTACGCGGTTTGGCGCTGGCCGCGCGCGCCCGACTCGACGCGCCACGAGAGGCGTGGCGTCGCGAGCCCGACGCCCTGCGGGTCGGCGAGGTCTTCGCAGTGCAGCCCTGTTGCGCGCAGACCGGCGGCGGGGGGGGTATCGGGCGCAGTGGCGCACGAAACAAGTCCCAGCGCCGCGGATGCAAGAAGGGTCAGGATCAGGGGCCGGCCGGTTGTTGGCAGCGTCATGGCGATCGCCCTCCATCTCGCGCGGCACCTGCGCCGCACGGGTTGGAGAATAGCCGTGCCGGGCGATTGCACAAGTGGCAACGTTGGAAGCCGGGCGCGCTGAGCCCGGCCAGCAGGCACTCCGGTGTATCATTATGGAGTGCGATCGCACTCCATAATGATACATGTCCTGTCGGTGGGTGCTGTCGGTGAGCGCTGGACGGCGGCGCGCCGGTCTGGCAGCATTGCTTCATGCGAATTCGCGCGTTGGTGTCCGCCATTTTCGCATCGTGGCTGGTCGCGAGCGACGTACCGGCCGGCCCCGGTGCGCCGGAGACCGGTTCCGCGGCCGCGCGGATTCTGACATTGGACCGCACGAACAACTGGCTCGTCATCCGCGGCGCGCATCTGCCCGGCGGGGAGATTCGGATCAACTATCTCGAGGCCTACTGCAGGGCCGGATCCACGGACGCAGACTGGAATGCCCATACGGTCATCCCGCACCGCA
>CAYXFW010000598.1:0-2445 GCA_964464305.1 uncultured Verrucomicrobiota bacterium | reverse complement strand
GCCATGGCGGCGTCCGCATCGGCCTTCCATGCGGGTGGGGGCTGGGGCGCGGGGGCCGGAGCCGGTGCCGGTGCGGGCGCGGGGGCCTCGGGCGCGGGCATGACGGGCGCCGCGGGCGCGGTCTCGGCGACCGGTGGGGTCGCAGGCGCCGGCGTGGCGGGCTCGGCCGCCGGAGTGGAGGGCTGGGGCGGGCGGGTGGCCTCGGAGAGCTGGGCTTCGAGGGCCGTGATACGGTCGGCGCTCTTCCCGGCCTTGGCGATCAGTTGTTCCCGTTCGCGGGTGAGATCCCGCGTTTCGCGCATCAGGGCCGCGACCTGCCGCGATGCATCGGTCTGGGCGGCTTCGGCGGCGGTGCGGGTGGCCTTGGCCTCGTGGGTTTGCGCCTCGAGCTTGGCGGAAAGAACCTGCACTTGGGCTTCGAGGCGGGTCTTGTCGCCGAGCACGCTCCGCATCTCCCGTTCGGCACGGGCCGGATCGAGAGCTTCGATTTGCGTCTTCAGCGCCTTGACTGCGAGTTTCTCTTCGGCGAGCGCCTTCTCGACGTCGCCGTACCGGGTATTCGCGCGCTCGGCCTCGGCCACGGCCTTGTCGCGGTCCTTGCCCGTGGTCTGCAGTTCCCCGTTGAGGCGTTTGATTTCATCACGCAGCGGGGCCGTCGCGGCATCCACGTCGCCCGCCTTCCGCGCGGCATCCATGTCCTGTTTCGCGGCCGCGAGGGCGGCGGTCAGCGACTCGACGCGCTTCGCGGAGAGATCGGCGGCGCGGCGAAGCTCCCCACTTTCGTCCTGCAGCCGCTTCCGCTCCGTCTCCATCTGCGCGGCGGCGGCTTCGACGTCCTTCAAACGCGCCTGCATGGCCTCTGCGGAGGCCGCAGCGTCGCTCAGTCTGCGGATTTCATCGCGGAGAGCTGCGACGTCGACGGCGGGCTCGGCCGGCTTCGGCGGCGCGGCGGCGGGAGCCGGCGCGGCGACCGGTGCGGCAGGTGCCGCGGCCTTCAGCGCGGCGACTTGGCGCCGGCAGTAATCCATGCGGAACTCGATCGCCGCGGCCTTGTAGTCGGGTCGTTCCGCGCGGAGAACCCGGAAGAGGTCGAGCGCGCGCTCGTAGTTCGCGATGGCCGCGATGGGGTCGCCGCCGTCGCGGGTACGGTCGCCCCGGACCATTTCGACGTAGGCGCCCTTCTCCGGGAGATCCGCCGCAGCCGTCGTCGCCAGAGGCGCCACGAAGGCGGCGACCATGGCGAGGATCGGGATTGCGAGCCGGTGGAGGCGACGGTCAGCGGGGTGCGGCAAGGGACGGTTCGGGGCGGAAGCGCTTCTCGATTCGTTCATCTCGTGGTTCTCCAAGGCTCAGGGCTTTCTCGTAGTACTCCAAGGCTTGCTTCATCGGGGCCGGTTCGGTCATCAACAGGGCGGCGCAGGCGTTGAACCAGGATTCGCCGTCCTTCGGATCGAGACGGGTCGCGGAGACAAAAGTCTCGGCTGCCTCGCGGAACCGGTGCAGATCGAACAATACGGCGGCCAGTTCGCGCTTCACATCCGGGTTCCCGGGGGTGGCGGCCATCGCGCGTTCGAGCAGCGAGAGTGCCTCGTCGTTCTCGCCGTTTCGGGTGGCGGCGCGTCCGGCGAGAAAGAGGCGGTGGGCGCTGTCCGGATCGGCCGCCAGCAGGACTTTCGCCCGACGGAGAGCTTCGCGCGTCTCGCCGGTCTCCATGAGAACCTCGGTGAGACCGACCGATGCGACAGGGTCCGAGGGATCGTCCGTCAGGACCCGCTGGTACAGCGTCCTCGCGCGGGCCCAGTCGCCACTGTCGAATGCGGACGATGCATCGGCCAGAATCCGTTCCGTCCCCTCGGTCATGGCCGCGCGCGACGCGGCGGCGTTCGTGACCGCCACGCCGGCCGGCGGCGCGATGAGGGTCACTTGGGGTGTGGAAGGGGCCGCCTGAGGCGCAGCCTGGGTCGCCGGGGGAGGCGCGATGACCGCCACGGGAGCGGCGGTTGTGGAGGCCGGAGGCGCGACGACGATTGCCGGAGGTGCCGCGGTGACGGCCGGGGGCGCCGAGGCCGTCGCGGGGGGCCCGGACGTGTCCATGGGAGGCGTTCCGGTGAGAATGGCCTGCGGTACCGCGGGAGCGGCGGTCCGTACAGGGGCCGCCTCGCTTTCGCCCGGCGCCGGCGTGACCATGGAGGCTGGGGGTTCCGCGGCGGGCGGCGGTGCGACTTCAAGCGCCGGTTTCTGCGCGATCGCAGGCGCGGGACGCACGGAAGGTTCCGGCGCGGGCGATGGCAGGTGAGCGGACTGCAGGACCGGGCCCGGCGACGGAACGACGGCGCCCGCGACGAGATCCTTCAGCCGCGCTTCGAGTCCGGCGAGGGATGCCCGTGCCCGGTCGCGTTCGCGCTCGGCATCGACCATCCGGTCGCGGGCACTCTCGGCGGCGGC
>CAYXFW010000597.1:0-2450 GCA_964464305.1 uncultured Verrucomicrobiota bacterium | reverse complement strand
TCCACACCGACACCCCCGAGCCGCTCGGCAACGAGATGAACGGCTACGCGTCGCCATCGCCCGCCATCGAGCCCGGCCGCGTCTACGTTCATTTTGGAAGCTACGGCACCGCGTGCCTCGATGCGGACACCGGCCGCGCCATCTGGCAGCGGACCGACCTGCCCTGCCGCCACTACCGCGGCCCGGGATCGTCGCCGGTGATGTTCCGCGATCTGCTGATCCTGACGATGGACGGCGTGGACGTGCAATACGTTGTCGCGCTCGACCGCAAGACCGGGAAAACGGTGTGGAAAACCGACCGCACCGCCGTGTGGAACGACCTCGGCCCCGATGGACTTCCGCTGAAAGAGGGCGATCTTCGCAAGGCGTACTCCACGCCCTTCGTCGGCGATGTGAACGGCCGGCCGCAGGTATTCACCGTCGGCGCCAAGGCCGCCTACGGGTACGACGCGGAGACCGGGAAGGAGATCTGGAAGATTGTCTACCCGCAGTACTCCGCGGCGGCGCGGCCGGTCTATAGCCATGGGTTGGTGTTCGTCAGCTCCGGCGCGGGCAAGTCCGAGCTGTGGGCGATCCGGCCGGACGGCCGCGGCGACGTCACGTCCACCCACGTTGCGTGGAAGGCGGTGAAGTCCATCCCGCGCATCCCGTCGCCGATCGTCGTCGGCGACCTGCTCTATCTGACCGGCGAGGACGGCGGGCTCCAGTGCCTCGACGTCGCAACCGGGACCGAGGTGTGGAAGGAGAGAATCGGCGGCAACTACGCCGCCTCGCCGATTCACGCCAACGGGCATCTCTATTTCTGCAGCCAACAGGGCAAGACCACCGTCGTGAAGGCCGGCCGCGCGTTCGCTCCGGTCTCAACCAACAAACTCGACGACGGATTCATGGCATCGCCTGCGGTTGATGGTCGGGCGCTGATCCTTCGCAGCAAGACCCACGTGTACCGCATCGGGGACTCCGCAGCGCGCTGAGCGGCACGGCGGCGCCCTCGCCGCCGGCCGTTGTGGCCGGGCGCGCCACGCCCGACGGGCAAGCGCTCCAATGCGCAGGAAGGCCGAGATCTGTGATCGCAGCCACAGCAGCCGGCACATAGTCAGGAGCCTCTTCTGTAGCCGTGACCGCCGTCACTCGCCTCTCGCGATCACGCCCCGCAGAACTTCCGTGCGCCCGTCGGGGTGGTCGGAATTGGCGAAGACGGAAGAACTCTGGTACTCTTCAAATCGCCTGAGGCGAGGACACATGTCTGACCCCAAGGGAAGAAAGCCCGCCTGCGCGCTGTGCGTGGCGCCGACGCTCTCCGTCCCTCCGGTCCCGTCCCCTCGGCAATAGGTGAGGCCATGGACAAGCGACTGGGATTCGTCGGCGTCATTATCGAGGACCGCGTTCACGCGGCCCCGAAGGTCAACGCGGTGCTCTCCGAGCATGCGCCGCTCATCGTGGCGCGGACCGGCCTTCCCTACGAGAAGCGCGGCGTGAGCATCATTACGCTCATCGTCGATGCCACGACCGACGAACTCGGCGGTCTCACCGGGCGTCTGGGCCAGATCCCCGGCATCACCGTCAAGTCGGCCCTGTCGAAGACCGTCCTTCCGCTTCACCGCCCGGATCGCCCGTGAATCTTCCAACCCTTGGAAACCCCTCACCCCGACCCTTCCAACCCTTGGAAACCTGAAACTTGGAACTTTCAACCTGTAACTCCTCCGCCTCCTGACACCTGAAACCTCCCATGACCCGCACCGAAACCGATCTTCTCGGCTCCCGCGACATCCCCGCCGCCGCGTACTGGGGTATCCAGACGCTTCGTGCGACGGAGAATTTCCATCTCGCCGGCCGGCCTGTGCGTCCCGCGCTGATTCGCGCGCTGGCGATGGTCAAACAGGCGTGCGCCCGGGCGAACGAGGAGATCGGCGCGATTCCAACCGTTGTGGCCGCGGCGGTCGAATCCGCGTGTGCGGAGATCTCCGCGGGCGGACTGGCCGACCAGTTCCCCGTCGATGCCTGGCAGGGTGGGGCGGGGACGTCGCTCAACATGAACGTCAACGAGGTCGTCGCCAACCGCGCACTGGAGCAGATGGACCGGAAACTTGGCGACTATGCGACAGTGCATCCGATCGAAACCGTCAACCTGCACCAGTCGACGAACGATACCGTGCCCACCGCGGCCCGGGTGGCCGCGATCCTGGAACTTCGGGAGTTGAGCGCGGCGCTTGCGGTCCTTCAGGGCGCCTGCCAGCGAAGGGAGGACGAGTTCGCCCGGATCGTGAAGATCGGTCGCACCGAGTTGCAGGAGGCCGTCCCTCTGACGCTTGGCGCGGAGTTCTCGGCCTTTGCGGAGGCCTTCGGACGCGACCGCTGGCGGACGTTCAAGTGCGAGGAGCGGCTGCGCGTCGTCAACCTCGGCGGGACGGCGGTGGGCACGGGTCTGACGGCGCCACGCTCGTACATCT
>CAYXFW010000596.1:0-2454 GCA_964464305.1 uncultured Verrucomicrobiota bacterium | reverse complement strand
CCCGAGCCCCCGACGAGACGGCCCGCTCCGATGAGCGGTTCGGGCCGGTATGGTGAATCGGCGGTCCCCGCAGGACACGGACCGCGAAGTAAGACGGAAGGAGTTCCTTCATGAGACTCGACCTCCGGCGTATGCCGATGAACGAGCTGACGCAGTTGCTCAAGGACATCGCCCACGAACTGCAATCGCGCGGCCGGGGGGGGCAGGGCGGTGACCGCGGTGGCGACCGCGGCGGCCAGCCGAGCGGCAACTACGGCCGGACCGGCTATGGCCAGCCTGCATACGGGGCGCCGGGCCAGGCCGGCGGCTATGGCAACGTCAGCCGCTTCGGCGGTGGCGGTGGCGGCGGTGGCGGCAACTACCCGCCACGCGGCGGCGGCGGTGGCGGCGGTCAGAGCGGCGGATTCCGCCGTCACAGCGGAGGCCGGCGCCAGGACTACCGCCAACAGCCTCCGATGCGCCAGCCCGTCGAACCGTCCGCCCCGATCGACGACAGGCCCTCGGATCGCCCCGAGCCCGGCAACGAAGCCTGATCCGGCTCCGCGGTCCCCCGGGCTTGGTTGAACGCAGGCGGATGGGTGGTACTGTCCTCCACGGGCTCTCGCCCGGGGAGACTGCAACCATGAAGTCCGATTTCTCCTGCTCCGGCAGTTGCTCTTGCGGCTCGCTGAACCGCCGCTGGTCGAAATCCGTCACCGAGGGCGTCGCGAGGGCGCCGAGCCGCGCCATGCTGCATGCGGTTGGCTTTTCCCGCGCCGACTTCCGGAAGTCGCAGGTGGGTATCGCGTCGACCTGGAGCATGGTGACGCCCTGCAACATGCACATCGACAAGCTGGCGCGCGAGGCGGCGCGGGGCGTCGACGCGGCGGGCGGCAAGGCCGTCATTTTCAATACGATCACAATCTCCGATGGCATCTCCATGGGCACGGAGGGCATGAAGTACTCCCTCGTGTCGCGCGAGGTCATTGCGGACTCCATCGAGACCGTCGCGGGCTGCTCGCAATTCGACGGCCTTGTGGCCATTGGCGGTTGCGACAAGAACATGCCGGGCTGCCTCATCGCCATCGCGCGCCTGAACCGTCCCTCCGTCTTCGTCTACGGCGGAACGATCCTGCCCGGCCGTCACGGCGGGAAGGCTGTCGATATCGTGTCGGTGTTCGAGGCCGTCGGCCGCCATGCCCGGGGGGATCTGGCGGACCGCGAACTCGTCCGGATCGAGGCGCGCGCCATCCCCGGCCCCGGCTCCTGCGGCGGCATGTACACGGCTAACACGATGGCCTCGGCCATCGAGGCGCTCGGCATGAGCCTGACGAACAGCGGGGCCCAGAACGCCGTGTCGGCCGCAAAGCGCCGGGATTGCCGCGGCGCCGGCGCGGCGGTCCTGAACCTCATCCGCCGCGGCATCCGCCCGTGCGACATCCTGTCGCGCGCGGCCTTTCTCAATGCGATCGCCCTCGTCACCGCGCTGGGCGGTTCCACGAACGCCGTACTGCACCTGATCGCCATGGCCGATGCCGCCGGCGTGCGGCTGACGATCGACGATTTTACCGCGGTCGGCCGCCGCACGCCCGTGCTCGCCGACCTCAAGCCGAGCGGCGCGTTCCTGATGAGCGATCTCGTCCGCATCGGCGGCACCGCGCCGCTGATGAAGATGCTCGTGGAGGAGGGGCTGATGGAGGGCGGCTGCCTGACGGTCACCGGCCGGACCCTGCGTGAGAACCTCCGGGACGTCCGGCCGTATCGCGCAGGACAACGCATCGTCCGCCCGCTCTCCGACCCCATCAAGAGGACCGGCCACCTCGTGATCCTTCGCGGCAATCTGGCCCCGGACGGCGCCGTGGCCAAGATCACCGGCAAGGAAGGGACGCGCTTCGAGGGCCGCGCGATCGTGTTCGAGTCGGAGGAGGCCGCGCTGGCCGCCATCCTCGACGGGCGCGTGCGCAAGGGCCATGTCGTCGTGATCCGGTACGAGGGGCCGCGCGGCGGGCCGGGCATGCGCGAGATGCTCGCCCCCACGTCCGCCGTCATGGGCCGTGGGCTCGGGAAGGACGTCGCCCTGATCACCGACGGACGTTTTTCGGGCGGCAGCCATGGCTTCGTGGTCGGACACATCACGCCCGAGGCGTTCTGCGGCGGTCCGCTGGCCATCGTGCGCAACGGGGACCGCGTGTCCATCGACGCCGAACGGCGGACCCTGTCCCTGTCCCTTCCCGCCGCGGAGATCCGGCGGCGGCGGGCCCGGTGGCAACAGCCCAAGCCCCGCTATACGCGCGGCGTCCTTGCGAAGTATGCCGCGACCGTCCGGACGGCTTCGGAAGGGGCGGTGACGGACCGCCTGGAAACGCCTTGACAGGAATGCGGATCGGAACTACCCACGGACTGGAGGTGCTGCCATGGTGAAAGTCGTGGACAATGTGGTCCGGATCGTCGTGCTGGCCATGATGGGCCTGCTGT